>JAHJUF010000326.1 GCA_018829095.1 Pseudomonadota bacterium
AACGTCTGCGGCTCGGTGTTCGCCTCCCCCACCAAGCCCCACAAATGCCCGATTTGCGGCGCGCCGTCCTCCCAGATCCGGCCCCTTTCGGCCAAGCCGCCCACGGAGTACACGGCGGACTACTACCTGGCCGCCATGGACACCGAGGGCGCCCGGGAACTCGTGGGGAAATCCCGTCTGGGGGGGGATGCCTATTTCGACAACATCATGAAGCTGACCACCACGGGGGTGTTCCCCGTGAACCTCTGGTACGACAACTGCCAGGTCTGGCAAAAACGCTTCCCCGGCCACATCGACTTCTTCCCCTCGTCCTTCAAGCTTTTGGGCATCACCTTGAACTGGGCTTTCGATGGGACCATCAACGGCAAGAAGGTGTGCGAACCCCTGGTGCCCGAGTACGGGACCCAGAACATCAACGTCATCGAGACCCAGATCGCGGACACGGACCGCGTGAAAAATCTGGACGACGACGCCATCGCCCGCCTGGTCCACGAGGAACTGAAGATCGCCATGCCGGACCTGCCGGAGCCCACGGACTGGTACGTGAACCGCTGGACCACCTACAGCCCCCAGCGGCCGGGCTACGAAGCCCTGCGCCCCCCCATCCAGTCACCGGTGGAAAACCTGCTCTTCATCGGCGACTGGGTGAAAACCGACCACCAATCCGTGTACATGGAAAAAACCTGCGTGTCCGCCAAAATGGCCACCAACCTCCTACTGGAACACGCAGGCGTCAAGGAAGGCCGCATCACCATCCTGAAAAGCGGCTCCCCCAACGCCCTGGTGAACCTCATGCAGCTCATGGACAGCCCGGTTTAGGGGAATTTCTTGGGGGGGAACCCTTTCTTTTCGGGAAAAAGAAAGGGTTCCCCCCAAACCCCCTTCCCAAAGAAAACCTGGGTCTGGGGCCTCATGGCCCGTGGCCCCCCCGGCGGCACCCCAACCGCCCCGCCGGGAAAACCCCTGCTCCACCTTGTTGACACCCGCCCGGGATTGTGCCATCGTTTTTCGGTAAACTCCCATCCTTTTCGGCAAAGGAATGCATTCGCACCGAACAACTGCTGCCCGCCTTGCCGACAGGAAATAAGGAATGTGGCATAAACTCATTAATTTTGGTTGTTTTGGTGGACCACAAGATGTGGGCATGGAGGTATTTCGCTGCAATGCTCAGCTTGGTCGGTCACCGTCTCAAAGACCGTGAAAAGGACATATATTAATGAGAAATAAAGTCCTGTTTTTGTCTTAAGCTCCACCATGGCTGCCCTGCCTGAGGGTTACCAGAACAAGGGCAGTGTTATTAACGGCCCACCGGCCCAAATTGTCAGCTAGTTAAAGGCGGAGGGTTTCCGCAGGCTCTATATTGATGGCGGCAAAGTCATTCAAGGCTTTTTGAAAGAAGACAGGATTGATGAAATTACCATCACTCAGGTCCCCATCCTGCTGGGTGGCGGCACTCCTCTTTTTGGCCTGCTCCCAAAACACCTGGAGTTTGAACATATCCGCACGGAAGTCTTCCTGGGTGCGCTCGTCCAATCCCATTATCAACGTAAAAGATAGTTCATGCCCTATTGCGGCTGGTGCTTTTCAGCCTTCCGTTTGGCCGCGAGATCCAGGGCCTTTTCCTCGATCATTTGTGTGAACTCCCCCCAGGCGCGGGCTTTTTTCGGGTCGCCTTTTTCAATGGTGAAAAAACAGGTCTCAGAACCCATGGGGATGATGGATTGAAAGGCCACGTCCATTTCCCAGGCCTCGCCCGGTCTTTGAGCTTTATAAAAATCCGTGGCCGCGTCAATCATTCCCTGGACAAAATACCGCTGGACCCGACAGTCAAAGGCTTTGTAATGATCCTGGTGGGGGCACCAGTCAATGTGGAAGCTGGCCGCGTCATCAGAATCAATGGTGGCGGTCTCCAGGGAAGCATAGGCGATTTTATTGCAGATGGTGGCAAAGAAGCTGCAATACTCCGAAGCGGTGATTTCCTCGGGAAGTGTGGTGCCTTCGGTGATCTGCCGGCCGATGTCGTATCCCACGCGCTTTAAGCTGTCCAGCACCAGTTTCTGGCCCTCTGCCCCGAATTTTTCCTCGGCGGTTTTAAGGACCTCAATAAGAGCCATGGCCTGCATGGTTCCCCACTGCCAGAGAGTGGCCGGGTCGAAATTGGTCTTGGCCAGAACCTCTTCATTGAGCCTCTTCAAGCCCTTGGCATAAGGCTGGTTAAAACTGAATTTCTCCCAGTTGGGCTCGGGCCGCTTTTCCCAATGCCTGACGCTCAGATTGTCGTGGTTTTTTTTCATAAGGACCTCCTTCGCGTGATTTTTTTAATCGCACATTATGCGTCAATCACCTTTCAAAATGACCCCGCATGCTTGTTTTCCATGTTTTCCAAACTACCTCTCCCGTCTGAACCATGCAACCATTTTTCGAGTCAGAACCACCAGATGTTGCGGTCAGCCAATTTCAATAATGTTACGTATAGCTGCCACATCTCCACAAAAAGCGCCATGCGGCCGCAAGGGCGAAAAATCTTTCGCCCCTGCAGCCGGGCTTTTTCTGCGTAACTTGCGGATAACATCTTGATTTAACATATTAAAATATATTTCAGGCTGAAAATGGCATAGAGGCATATTCACAAAAAGGATAGTTGATCGATCCTGATGGATTCACAAAAAAGCCAAAATGTTCGTCATCCCCGCGAAAGCGGGGAGACCTATCCCTTTGAAATAACGTCATTCCCGTTTTCACGGGAATGACGAAAATCGTGGTTTTCCGACTTTTCACAAGGCCGGCAATCCTGCACCTTTTCAGAAGCGCCCCTTTTGCCTTGCCAGTTCCCGGGCCGTCCGGGCCAGGGAAAGCAGGGGCGGCCGGCCGGGCTGGGCAAAAGGCAGGGCGCGGCGGGCGGCCAGCGCCGCCGGGGCGGCTCGGGCGGCGGACGCCCAGGCCCGGGGGATGGCTTGGGCCTGGCTCGTCATGCCCCGGGCGGCAAAGGCCAGCATTTTTGCCGCGTGCCAGCCCAGGTTCGCGGCCAGCGCCGGGGCCAGGTCTTTGGGGCGGTGGTTTTTCAGGGCTGTGAGGAGGCTATTCCGGGCGGAGAGGAAAACCTTGGCCGGGTCGTGGGGCTCCTGGCCCGTGGTGGCGGATTCCTCATGGAGCACCATGGAGGCGGGGACGTATTGGACGCTTTTCCCGCGCCTCCACAGCCGCCAGCAGAGGTCCACGTCCTCGTTGTACAAAAAGTATCCCGGGTCAAAGCCCCCTATGGCAAAAAACGCGGCCCGCTCCACCATCATGGCCGCGCCGGACACGTAGCCGCAGTCGCCGCCGCGCTCGTGCTCCGGGCCCCGGGCCTGGCCCCGTCCCCGGTCCAGGCCCGCCCCGTGGTACAGGAGGTCGCCCCCGGCGCTGTTCACGGTCTCCGGGTCGCGGGCAAAGAGGAGCAGGCTCCCGGCAGCCCCCAGCCCGGGGTCGCCGAAGGCGGCAGCCAGGGGTTCGAGCCAGCCCGGGCCGGGCCGGGCGTCGTTGTTCAAAAAGACCAGGAGATCCCCGGAGGCGGCCCGGGCCGAGAGGTTGCAGGCCGCGCCGAATCCCAGGTTGGCCCCTCCCGGCGATTCAACCACCGCGACTCCGGGAAACCTGGCCGCCGCCGCCCGGGCGCTCCCATCGGCCGGGGCGTTGTCCGCCACCAGGATCTCGGGCGCGGGCGCATTTGTGGCGGGAAAGTTGAAAAGGGCGGAAAGGCAGGAGAACAGGAGGTCCCGCCCCCCGGCGTGGGGGATGATGACGGAGATTTTCGGAGGCATGGGGGAAGGGCCGGGGATCAGTCCCCGGGCTCCGGGGGATCAACGGGTTTGCGCATGGATTCCACGGCGTCGTACACGCCCTGGTAGACGTCCCGGAAGGTCTCGGCAAAGCCCGCCGGGCTCACCCGGCCCACTTCGATGAACTTCACCACCACTTCCTTGGCCACCTGGAGGATTTTGTCTTCGTGGGACATCAGATCGCCACCTCCCATTCCTCAATGGCCGCATGGGTTTCGGGGAACTCCTTCCTGGCTTGCTCCAGGATCTCGTCCATCTGCTCGTCCTTGTGGCTGGGGCTGTGGTGGAACAGGTGCAGGCAGCCCACGTTGGCCTCCCGGGCCAGGCGGATGCCCTCATCGGGGGTGGAGTGGCCCCATCCCCGGTGGCTCTTGTATTCCTCGCTGGTGAAGTGGGTGTCGTAGATGAGGATGTCGGCGTTCCGGGCGAGCGTCAAAAGGCGCAGGTCCACGTTGGCGTAGTGCTCCGTGTCCGTGGCGTAGACCACCGCCTTGTCCTCGTATTCGATGCGGTAGGCAAAGGACCCGCCCGGGTGGTTCAGTTCCGCCGTGTGGATGCGGATGTTCCCCATTTGCCGCACCGCGCCTTCCTCCATGGAGTTGAAGGTGATGCGGGAGGGCATCTGGCCCAGGAGGACCGGGAAGTTCTGGTACTGCTGCTGGTGGTGCATGGCCATTTCCAGGCCCTTGTTGATCTGGTGCGCCCCCAGCAGGTGGAAGAGGTTGCCCTTGATGTAGGCCGGGGTGAAGAAGGGGAATCCCTGGATGTGGTCCCAGTGGGTGTGGGACACCAGCATGACCGCCCGGCCCTTGCCCTGGCCGAAGGGCGTGTCCATGAGTTCGTCCCCCAGGACCCGCAGTCCGGTGCCCGCGTCCAGGATGACCAGGTCATCTCCGCACCACACCGCCACGCAGGGCGTGTTCCCCCCGTAGCGGATGGTGGCCCGCCCAGGGGTCGGAACGCTGCCCCTCACCCCATAGTACTTGATTTTCATAGAGATTCCTCCTACATAGGGAAATATCAGAGCCGGTCTTTTGCTGTCAAGCAAATGTTCGTGGCCCGGAGCAGGGGAAGGCCCCGGGGAAGGGGATTTTCCGGCTCCCCCAGCCGGGGAGCTCATGATACCAGATTGCATTCATTCAGGTAGTTGCAAAAAGAGAAGGAACCCAGGGATCTCGTGAATCAAACAGGGATTCCGCAGACGAGCCCAGGGGGAAGAATGATGGCCCTGCAATAAGCCGTCATCCCGGCGGAGGCCGGGATCCAGGGCTTTTGTAACGCATGGAAAAACTGGATTCCGGCCTTCGCCGGAATGACGGTTTTGGCAAATTTTGGACTTTCTGCATCGCATCAAGAGTAGGGGGCTTTTGAAAAAAGGGGGGGGCCGCCCGGGCCGCTTTCAGCAACCGTCCTGTCTTGGAGGCCAGGTACGCTTCAGCCGGATGAACCAGAAACCATGACCCTCGAATCAAGGATGGGTTCTGATAAACACTGCAAGCTGGAAACCGGGGCGTTCCGTTCGAATGATCATCTTGGCGATCCCCGTATTGACCGCCGGGGGCGGCTGGGGTAACCAGATAGGCCCCATGGGGGAGAAAAAGGAGACGCCATGACTTGCGAAAAGGATAAGGACCCCATTGACCGGGGCGTGCTGGAGGCCATGGATTACCAGTACGCCGGGGTCCGGGAAATCGAGATCGTCATCGAGCAGCCGGAGTTCTCCTCCGTGTGCCCCATGACCGGCCTGCCCGACTTCGGCGTCATCACCGTGGCCTATACCCCCGGCAAGAAGATCGTGGAGCTGAAATCCCTCAAGTACTACTTCCTCCAGTACCGGAACCACGGCATCTTCTACGAGCACGTGGTGAACCGCATCCTGGAGGACCTGGTGGCCGTGCTGGCCCCCGGGCGGCTTTCCGTGACCGGGAGCTTCACCCCCCGGGGCGGAATCCGCACCACGGTCACCGCCCGTTACCCCATGCCCGAGACGAGCCAGAAATGAAAAAGACCGCCCTTTTCCTCCTGTTGATCCTGGCTGTGGCCGGGGGCTTTTCCTGTTCCGCCGCGAAGAATCAGGGCCCCGCCGTTCCGGCGGCCTTGGAGCCCAGACCCGGCCAGGGCCTGCGCCACATGGCGGCTCTGGCGCCGTTCACCGACGCCACGGCCGGAGCGCCGACAGAGGACGGGGAACTGAGCCGCCAGGTGGCCGGCCTGGTGGCCGATGGATGCGGGGGGGGCGTAGTGATCCTTCCCTTTTCGCCCCCGGGGTTGCCGACTCCCCCGGCCAGCACGCCCATGGGCCTGGACGCTTCCGAGGAATGGGTG
>JAHJUF010000327.1 GCA_018829095.1 Pseudomonadota bacterium
TCCGTAAAGCAAACCTGCCGCATGCACGACCTCCCCACCTACCCCCGCCTCGTCCAAGCCATCTCCGATCACCTCAATGGTCAACCCACCGATGTGACCTGGATAGCCGAACTGGCGTAGAGACCCCCTGAACGCTTACGATTTTTTTACTTTTAGCTTCTTATTCTTTTTGGGTTCATCCGGTTTCCGGGAACCCGGCTAAAGTCCGGGCAAGGACTTGAAGCAGGAGAGGCAGGCAGCCAGTCATCGGGTTTTTCCGGCAGGCGCGGCATTCTTTCCCTGGCTCCGGGCAAAGGGCGGATGATCCGAAAAAGATAAAAAGCCAAACAAAAAAGAGAAATCCCCCCTATCCCCCCTTTTTCAAAGGGGGGAAACCCGTCCGGTGTCCGGGTCCTCCTCGGCGCAGGAATCCTTCTCCTCCTCCCGGGTTTTTCCGCGAAAAAACAATCCCGCCAGGATCAGGACCGCCAGGAGGTTGGCGGCCGCGAAGATCCAGAAATCCCAGGGTTTGTAGGTGAGGAGCACCTCGTGGTCGCCGGGTTCCAGGCCCACGGCCAGGAGACCCTGGTACGAGAAGACCGGATACGTGGATTTCCAGTGGGGCGAGGGGTTCTGGTTCACCACCAGGACGTCGGGCTCCCGCACATGGGCTTGCACCAGGATTTCATTGAAGCCGACGCGTTCCAGGCGGGCCTCGCCCTTCCCTTCGGCCAGCCAGGCCTCCCCCTGGTACGACGGGTTGCGGATATATTGGCCCGAAATCTTCTGGTAGGGCCCGGCCACGGGGTTGTCCTCGGTCAGCAGGGCCGCCGGGACCACGGCGGTGGGCAGCACGATGTTTCCGCACCAGTCCAGGACCCCCAGCCCCTGCTGGTACAGGAGGTACACGGGCCCCCGGTCCGCCTGGAAAAACTCGCGCGCCGCCTGCTCCCGGGGCGGGGGGGAGGAAAACAGGCTGGGCACGATACGGACGTTGGCCAAAAGGGGAGGCAGGAGCAGGCCCACGGCCAGGGCCCCGGCCAGGACCCGGGCCAGGCGGGATTTCCCCGTCAGCTTTTCTTCCAGGATATGGAAACAGCCCCCCACGCCCACGCACAGGCCGAACAGGATGAAATAGGAGAAATATTTCATGGGGTTGGCCATGGAGGAAAAGGGCGGGACCAAGTTCAGGAGAAAGAAGAGGTTTTGCCGGGAGTAGTCGCCCAGGGCGAGCGCCAGGGCCGCCAGGACCAGGACCAGGGGCGCGAGGAACCTCCGGGGCCGCAGGACCGCCGCAGCCAGGGCCAGGGCCAGGGCCGCCGTCCCGATGCCCAGGTAGTGCCCGCCCATGGGCAGGGTCATGCCCCCGGCGGAAAAGAACATCATCCCCGGCTCGTGGATTTCCGGGGGAAAGGATGCCACGGCCAGCCAGTGGTGCCGGATCATCCGCGCCAGGAGCCAGCCCTGGTCCGCCAGGGAAACGAGGAAGCGCCCCTGGGCGTAGTCCCGGGTGTAGGGGTCCGCGGAAAGCAGGGTGAACAGGAGCCGCAGCTTGAGGATGCCGAAAAGCGCCGAGGCCCCGGTCATGGCCGCCAGGGAGCGGAACGTGAGGCTCCGGCCCTCCCGGCGGGCCAAAAGCCTTTCCAGGGCCCAGTACAAAAAGGCGAAGAGGAGGACCGACGGGTAGGTGAACTTGCCCTCGGCCAGCATGACATACAGCGTCAAACCGCCGGCCACGGCAAAGCGCCGGTCCCGGCCCGCCCGCCAGGCGAAATAGAGGACCAGGGGAAACAGGAAATAGGAGCATTCGTTGTAATTGCCCGAATAGAACCGGGCGGGGAGCCATCCGGACACGGCATAGAGCCCCGTGGCGGCAAGGGTTCCCCAGGACGAAAGTTTCAGGCCCCGGGACGCGAAGAGCCCCATGCCCAATACCCCCAGGAGGAAGAAGATGACCGCGTTGATCCGGGGAGCCAGGGCCTGGCCCGCGGCCAGGACCACGGGGAACAGGGGTGAGAGGCTGGGGTCGCAGGGATGGGAGGCCAGGGGATAGCCGCCGTTGATCCAGGGGCACCAGAGGGGAAGCGCACCCTGGTCCAGCACCGCGTCCCGGGCTGCGGCCATGTGGAAATACACCTCGGCCCAGTCGTTGACCACCAACGGGGCCATGCCCCGGTCCCAGAGAAAGCTCGCGGCCATGATTACCGCCACAGCGGCCACCAACCACACCGCCGGGCGGCGGAAGGCCTTTTTTCCCGCAACGGGGGCTGGGGGTTTGGGAGCCAGGGGTCGAAGCCTTTCGGATAGCGGGGGAGGGCAGGGGGCTGGAAGGCCGGAAAACGATAGCCGCCCAGTATGTTTCAGGATCGGACAAACCTCGGCCGGG
The DNA here is from genome assembly GCA_018829095.1 of Pseudomonadota bacterium. GTDB lineage: Bacteria > Desulfobacterota > Desulfobacteria > Desulfobacterales > Desulfatibacillaceae > JAHJUF01. The sequence continues at coordinate 2,366 of JAHJUF010000327.1, forward strand.
GTCAAGTTCCTTTTCCGGCCCTCTCCGCCACTCACATCTTTACACCCCCTTTTCCCTGCATTAGTTTGTTCAGAATGACCGTGGACGGTTTCCGGCCCCGTCCGTTCCAGGGAGCCCCTCTTTCCCGGATTCGCCGGATCCTTTCCGAGGATGCCAAGATGGATTACATCAAGATCCGCTTCGGCGGCAGCCTGGAGCAGTTCCGGAGCGAGCTTTCCCGGACCATAGACTCCCTCTTCCGCGCGGCCAACGCCCCCATCTCCCTCTCGCCCCGGACCTGGCGGCCCGAGATGGACGTCCTGGAGACCGCCGGGGAGATCCACGTGTTCTGCGAACTGGCCGGGGTGGCCAAGGAGGACGTGGAGGTGGAGTTGGACAACGGTGCCGTCCGGGTGGCCGGGACCCGCCGGGAAGCCCCCCGGCCCCCGGGCTCCCGGTTCCACCTGGTGGAGATCCCCTACGGCCCCTTTGAGCGCATCCTCTCCCTGCCCGCCCCTATCGACCCGAACAAGGCCACGGCAAGCTTCGGCGAGGGCATTCTCCGCATCCGCATGGTGAAGCGCCCCCTTCCCGGCCCCGGTCTGTGATGGTCGTGGTTTCGTGAATCATCCGCCTGGAGCGGCCGAAAGATAGAAGCGCCGAAAGGACCAAGCCCGCATGAACCAGCCATCCGATTCCTCTTCTTCCCGGCGTATCGACGCTCCGGAACGGCTCCCGGAGATCATTCCCATCGTCCCGGTGGTGGACGTGGGCCTGTTCCCCAAGATGCAGCTGCCCCTCATGGTGTCCCAGCCCGAACTGGTGGAGCTGGTGGACGAGGCCATGAACGCCGACCGCGTCATCGGCGTCCTGGCCGCCAAGGCCGGGGACCCGGAAAAGAAACACAAGCCCGGCGACCTCTTCACCGTGGGCACGGCGGCCCTCATCCTGAAAATGGCCAAGGCCTCCCAGAACAGGGCCCAGCTCCTGGTCCAGGGGATAACCCGGTTCGAGGTCCTGGAGTTCATTCCCGGCAAGCCCTATCTCCAGGCCCGGGTCCGGGCGCTTTCCGACGAGGGCGGGAAAGACCTGGAGGTGGAGGCGCTCACCAGCAATCTACTGCGCCTGTTCGCCCGCATGATCGAGCTTTCCCCTGTCCTGCCCCAGGAGATGGGCGAATGGGTGAAAACCGTGGAGGACCCGGGGCTCCTGGCCGACGTTATCGCCTCCACCATCCAGGCCAGGCTGGAGGAAAAGCAGCTCATCCTGGAGACCCTGGACGTCAAGAGCCGCCTCCTGGAGGTCTCGCGGCTGGCCCATCACCAGGTGGAGGTCCTGGAGCTGGAGAGCAAGATCCAGTCCCAGGTCAAGGGCGAGGTGGACAAGAGTCAGCGGGACTACTACCTGCGCCAGCAGCTCAAAGCCATCCGGGAGGAGCTGGGCGAGACCGACGACTCCCAGGTGGTGGTGGACGATTACCGGGCCAAGATCGAGAAATCGGGCATGTCCGA
>JAHJUF010000328.1 GCA_018829095.1 Pseudomonadota bacterium
ATCCCACTCCTTGACGGTGATAGTCTCGGTCCATCCCCACAGGCGTGGGGAACACGTAAAACGTGCGTCCATGTCGAGTTGGGGGAGGAGGTCCATCCCCACAGGCGTGGGGAACACGGAGGGCAACCGCCAGGAGGAAACCGTTCCATGTCGGTCCATCCCCACAGGCGTGGGGAACACTCGTAATACACCGCGCCATTTTCGGAATTGCTCAGGTCCATCCCCACAGGCGTGGGGAACACTGGCGCATGCTCCGCGAAAGCGCCGGGATCACCGGTCCATCCCCACAGGCGTGGGGAACACGTAAAAAACACAGCGACAGTCTTCGGGTAGCCACGGTCCATCCCCACAGGCGTGGGGAACACTCGGTCAGGGGGTTTCTGATGGGCAGGATGCGCCGGTCCATCCCCACAGGCGTGGGGAACACGTCATACGTCAACGCCTCATCAAAGCGGATGCCGGTCCATCCCCACAGGCGTGGGGAACACGGCCGAACGTCTCCAGCAAGCGGTCAAGGACTTCGGTCCATCCCCACAGGCGTGGGGAACACGTCCTGATCTGCGGACAGGCCACCATTACAACCGGTCCATCCCCACAGGCGTGGGGAACACTGAAATTGCCCAAGAGGCAGGTGGCCAGTTCGTCGGTCCATCCCCACAGGCGTGGGGAACACGCCCATTGTGACACCATATATCTCGGTGTTTTCGGTCCATCCCCACAGGCGTGGGGAACACTGAATTTGACGGTGATCTCGGTCAGGGGGTTGTCGGTCCATCCCCACAGGCGTGGGGAACACGAGGCGGATGCGCCTGATACCACATTCGCCGTGCGGTCCATCCCCACAGGCGTGGGGAACACTGGCGAACTCGGCCCCGTCCAGATACCAAGGGGCGGTCCATCCCCACAGGCGTGGGGAACACTTCGGTCATCTCGCCGATCCAGTCCCAGAAGTCCGGTCCATCCCCACAGGCGTGGGGAACACTATAGGGCCTCATATATTTGCAATAGCTCGTCTCCGGTCCATCCCCACAGGCGTGGGGAACACGTTGTTCGACCGTCTCCTGTCGCCTCGGATCGCCGGTCCATCCCCACAGGCGTGGGGAACACTTAACCCTGCAAAATACAAATCCACACTTTCCCGGTCCATCCCCACAGGCGTGGGGAACACTGAACTTGCCCCATTACCAATATAAAATTGTGGACGGTCCATCCCCACAGGCGTGGGGAACACGCGAAAATTCCAGGATAAGTTGAATTGGGATTATAGGTCCATCCCCACAGGCGTGGGGAACACCGCACCCGCTGGGACATCGGCCCGGACGAGTGCGGTCCATCCCCACAGGCGTGGGGAACACACCAACATCTTGGGTCAGGCTTCCATGGCCAACCCAAGATGTACCGCTTTCCAGGATTTTAGTCTTTTTCCGGCTTGTTTTGGCCTCCCTTTGGCTTACGGCAGACCAACGCCAGGCCCTCGATGTCGGTCATCTCCCGGTCCGAAGTACCCTTCTGGCGGCATCGGTATCCCTGGGGGCATGAACCGTCGCTCCAGACCTGGAGCACGTATCCTTTCCCGATTTTGGCCAGGGCCTTCTCCCAGAGCTTGTCCCGCACCCGGGCGCTGGGGTTGCCCAGAAACACCCCGGCATCAGGTTCGATCAGCCAGCGTGACAGCTCGCCCTTCAAGCTCCCCGGGGCTTTCTTCAAGATCATCAGGAGCATCCAGCACCTCCGCGATATCCGGTAGAATCCGGGACTTCAAGCCCGCATGAAAAAAGGCCTCGCGGCACGCCATTCTCACCCGGCGCTCCAGGTCCGAAACACCTCGGGCCACACAGGCAAAAGCCGTCGGGATCGTTACCTCGGCCTTGTAGAAATCCGCTACGTCATACACAAAGGACAGCATCTTGCCCGTGTGGATGAACCCGATGGCCGCCGAGTATCCCGCTGAAAGGATGGCCGCGTGGCAAAGGCCGTACAAAAGGGCATTGGCCGTGGAAAGGGCGCGGTTCAAGGGGTCCGCGTAATCCCAGTTCCCCTGGTCGTAGCGCCGGGCCTTCCATTCCACCCCGTGTTCCTCAGCCAGGGCCCGGTAGGCGGCCCGCACCCGGCTGCCCTCCATGCCCCGCATCTGCTGGAGCGAGGCATCCGGCGGCACGGAAAAACGCTTGGAAAACATCCGCCGAGCCACGGGGAGCCTCTGGGTTTCATCTGCCCAGAGACCCGCCTGGCGCAGGAGGCGGTGACTGCTGTGGGTGCCTCCTGTGCCGTGGGAGTACCAGCGGATGCCTCCTTCCCCGGTGCAACAGAGCAGACAGTTGTTCTTGGCCAAAGTCTTCATGGCCGCATGGGTGATGGTGGTGCCCGGCCCCAGCAGGACCATGGAACACTGGTCTATGGGAAGGCGCATGGCACCCCGGGCGTTAGAAAAAGAAACCGATGACTCGTCCTGATCCAGGGCTCCGCATTCCAGGAACACAAAGCCCCACCGGTCCTCGAAAAGGGGAATCTCCTGGAGGTTCGCCATAGTGCCTCCTTACGCAGGGGCCACGGAAAGCAGCCCGAAGCCCAGGCCCTTGCCCGGCCCCACGCCAGCCTCCAGGGTCAGGCGGAACAGTTCCGGTTCCGTCACGGAAAGAAAACCCTCAAACAGGACCGAGTACAGGGATAATCCCCTCCGGTTCCCGTTCACTTCCTTCCAACCTTTGACCATGGCCTGGGCCGAGTCTTCCTGAACCAGCCAAAGGCTGTCCGGGTCCAGGGAAAACCCCCCGGCCCCGGCCTTGGCACCTATCCAGGCCCGCTGATCCTCTTCCCGAAAAAGGGCCAGCCTTTTTCCGTTGGATTTGAGCGCTCCTGCCAGGCGGTCCGCCTTGGAGGTGGTGCCGGTTTTTTTCGTGGGATTGGCCCGGAGCCGGAACCGCAGGACCTGGCCCGGCGAGAACACCGGATCATAGGGTTTGGCGTCCATGTTGCCGATGTAGCCGGTCATGTCCTTTAAGAAGGACCAGTCCGGGGCGGACTCACTCTGGACCAGGACCACTGGCGGGACGGGGCGGCGGGACGTGTCCAGCCGGAAAAGCATACGTCCCGGGGCGGGAAACGCCCGGTAGAGGGTCCGGTGCATCTCGTAGGGCGAGGCCAGATCCCGGCGGAGATCACGGGACCTGGGCGGATGTTCCAGGGTCAGGCGGGAAAGGTGCATCACGCCTCCTCTCTTACGGGCAGTTTACGGAAGGCCATGTGCCGCCCCAAAAACGAACGGGCCTCGAAGGCCGCCCCCACAGGCTGGTCCCGGACCACGACCGCCCCCTCTCCAAAAGGGGTTTCCAGGACGGCCAGGAGGTCTTCGGGCCGATTTCTCCTGCGCTCACAGAGTGGCCGGGGCCAGGGATGGCAAGTCAGGGCATCCTCCAGGTTCACGCTTTCCAGGAGCCCGCCGGGAACCCGTACCGGCAGTGAGGGGGGAAAGGACTTGCGCCCCAGGAAAAGGGGCCAGCACGGGGAGTTCAGGGCCCGGTCCAGGGCCCGCAGGAAGTCCGGGTCCGGCCCTTCCAGGGCGGCTAGGAAGTCCGCGTCCGCCAGGTAGTAACGGGTGGAGATGACGGTTTCTCCGATGGCCTTTTTGCCCGATGCCTTGATGGCGTCCTGGACCGTGTGAAAATCCTTCATTACCACCCCCGGGGCGTCCACCCGTACGCCGAAGCGCAAGGCAGCGAGGTCGTCCACGGGCTGTGCCCGGTCCCGGCCCAGGGCCGCGCAGACCAAGCCGATGACCCCGCTCTTGGTGGGAAACAGCCCCGTGTCCCGTATGGAAAAGCGACTCTGGCTCCCCCAGGCCTGCATGGGGCCCGCCAGCCGAATCAGCAAAGTATGCTGCATGATTTCCTCCTTATCCCACCTGGGCCAGGACCTCCTGGACCAACTGGTCGAAACCGGCTTTGCGCTGATCGGCCAGGGGGCCCAGGATTCCGTCGTCCTGGCAGGTGGAGCAGACCGGCCGGGCCACCTCGCCCCGGAGGCCGTACATGGCGGAAAGGCTTGCGTAATATTTGCCCAGGGCTTCGGTGGAGGCCTCCACCAGGCTCTTGTCCCGGCGCGGAGAGGCAGGTTTCTCAAAGGCGTTGGCCAGGGATACGGGGGCTCCGTCCTTGCGCACCACCGCCATGACCGTATCCGGCGGGTTTTGGGCGGCCATGGAGTTCTGCTTGCCTGTGGGGATGGCGGCCACCGCAGCCCGCAGGAAAGCTTCCACGGTTTTTTTGGCGAGTTCGGCGTCCCCTCCCAGGTTTTCCGTGAGCTTGTCCACGTCCAGGAGGGCATAGCGGTAAAAGCAGGAGGAGTTGAACCCCGTGACGCCCATCATGCCCGCACCGGTCTCGTCCTCGGGCGAAAGATCGTCCACAGCTGTGTAGAAATCCATCTCCATGGACACCGGGTGGGTGGAAATGGCGTGGGCCACCTGGCAGGCGGCGTCGATGTTCATGTCCGGGTGCTCGGCCATCATGCGGCCGAAAAGGGCGATGTCCGCAGCCTTGGTGCCGGGCTTGTACGCCTTCCGGAGCTCCTTTTTCAGGGCCTCGGCAGCCGGGTCCTTCTTGGGCTTTTTCTTCTTCGCGCCCGGCTCGGCCTCCTTTGCTCCCTCTCCTGCGGGTGCTGCCAGGAGGGTTCCCCAGTTGGCCAGGATGATGGCCTTCATGCGCTCCACCTCGTCATCCCCCACGTAAAGCAGCACCTTGGTTTTTTCCCCGTCCATGGCGGAAAGGAGAAGGGAGACAAAGGTGGCGGCAACAGCCCCGGCCTGGTCTTCCGGCTTGCCGTCCTTCACCAGGGAACTCACTAGGCGCTCGTGCATGAGCTTGGTGCGGACTCCCAGACCCGAGGCCACGGTCGCTACGAAAACCGGCTCGCGGCGCATGGAGCGCTTCAGGCACTGGCTGGAGATGCGGGCCCGGCGGAATCCGCCGAACTCGCAGTCTTTGGGGGTGTTGGTGTCGTCCCGGTTCAGGCAGGACGGGGCAAAATTCTGGATGAGATGCAGTTCCACGAATCGGCTCATGATGGTTTTTCCCCTTTCCGAATTTCAGGTTCAGGCGACAGCCGCCTCATCCTTTTTTTCCTTGCCGTTTTCCTTGCCTCCGCCCCAATAGCCCTTGGCCCAGGCGCGCTGAACAAAGCGGTCCTCGTGCCCCCAGTAACGGAGGTCCTTCAGGAGTTGCCTCCAGTCCACGGGCACCTCCCGGGCCCGAGCCAGGGAAACCGCGTGCCGCAGGAGCACGGGCAGGTCCTCAAACCGGGCGTTCAACAGCGCCATGAATCGCTTTTCCGTGGAGTTGCCCTCGGTTTCACTCCCCGAACGCGCGGCGTCCGCCTTCTGGATTCTGCGAAAAACCTTGCCCATGTTGCCTTCCCCGCCCGAATCGGGATGCAGGGCGAACAGGGCCGCCACCAGCAGGCAGGCGTCCTCTTCCCAGGGCGCGCCCGCCACAAAAGGAAAGACGTGACGGAACACCCCCGGGTCCTGGGCGGGCCCCCGGACCAGTCCCCGGCGCAGTCCGGCCAGGGCTCCCCGGTCCTCCCGGTCCCGGAGGCTCTCCAGATGCTTCACGAAATCCTCGAACCGGTCCTTATTTTTCTGTTCGGTCATGCGGTCTCCTCCTTTCGATAGAGGTCCACGAGCTTCTTCAGACTACCGGCCAATACACCCTCGGCCCTGACCAGGGCCTTTCGCGTTCGGGCCGAACGGTCCAGGTTCAGAGTGGTATGGGAGAACGAATCCCGTGCCGCTTGCACCAGGTGGCGGGTCCACCTTTCCAGAGCCCCTTCCGCATCCCCTGGAAGATCCAGGAGGAACCGGTGAAAGGCCGTCTCCCGGCCGGACCAGAACACGGTGTGCATGCCCATGTGCTCGACCTGCCGCTTCACTTCCTTGGGATCGGGGTTTCCCTCGCCAGGGGACAAAATATCCATGGCAAGCCGCTGGACCGCCTTGCCCAGGGCGGACGCGCCATTCTTCGCCCTCTCCACGGCCTCGGAAACCTTTTCCAAAAGTTCCTTGTTGTTGACCACGGCCAAGGGGAGGGGCAGATGCTCCTGGTGCCAGAAAAAAATCTTGGCCTGGTCAGATCCCATGCCAAAGGCTTCCAGGCCGAAAAAGGAATCCTCTTCCAGGACGCCGTTCATTTTCAGTTCCGCGATCCAGTCCAGGGCATGGGGTGGCTTTGCCGCCCTGTCTTCCCGCAGGGCCAGGATGGTCCGGCTGTCCCGCCAAAGGGCCTTGCCCTCGCTGAATCGAAGGGGCAAAGCGCCCCTCGTCTCATCCAGACGGAAGGCGGCCAGGGGATTCCCGTTTCCTTCCACGGCCATTTCGCGGCCCAGGCCCAGCATCATCGTGCGGATTGCGATGTTTTCGCTTTCCCGTTCCGGGACCAGCCGGACCCTGCGCCCCTGCCAGGTGAGAAAATCCAGATAACCGGCTGGAAGGGGCCGGGAAAACGCCACCGGTTCCTGCTCCCAGGCAGGCGGATCCTCCCCCTCCCGGGGAAGGGGGACGTCTCCGTCGTACCGCACAAGGTTCAGGCACAGAGTTTGGAACAGATGGGTTCCATGCACGAAAAAACTGATGGGCCTCGCAGCCGGGCAGTCCGTGAAATTTTTTTCCAGGCCGGAAAGGCCTCCCAGGTGAAAGCCCTGGAAAGTGATCAGGGCCCTGGCGGCAGCGGAAGGAGAGAGAGGCGATACGGACTTTTCGTGGGAGTGGTCAAAAAGAGTGGGGTTGTTGCCCGAGGAAAGCTCCTGGATCATGGAACAGGCTGAGCTTTCCTTGGACTTCCCGGGAAACTCCGCCACCTGGTAGAAAGGCCGCTCCTGATGGAACAAATCCATTCGGCCAGCGCAGGTGACATTGAGGTATTCGGCAAGCTTCTCCCGGTCGAAACAGCCTGTTTGCCAAATTCTTTCCCAGGCCGCCACGCTTTCCGGGCCGAAGACCCGGTGGAGCACGGCCAGCAACAGGCGGTGCAGGCTGGCCGTGACCAGGGGGCTCTTGTCCGCCACACGGCTGATTTCGTGGGCTCCGGCCAAAGTTTCCAAAAGGCCCCTTTCCTCTATCCGGCCATCTGGCAGCACGCAGGGAATCCAGGGTTTAGTCACCAGATCAAAGGAAAACGCTTGGTTCATGGTTTCCTCCACGATTCATTCGGGTTTTTTGATGACAAGCCCAAGGTCGGGGTCCAGGCGGATGATGTACTTGCCGAGAGTCGCCACGCCCTCCTCGAATTCTATTTTCCGGTGATGTCGGAGCATGCCGGAACGCTTCCAGGCCGGGGGCGGCTCCTGGCCTTTCAGGAGGTGGAAAATGCCTGGATGGGAAATCGACACCTCCGCTTCCACCGAAGCTTCTTC
>JAHJUF010000329.1 GCA_018829095.1 Pseudomonadota bacterium
CATCATGGGCGGGGTCACCACGGTCATGGACATGCGCACCACGGCCTACTCCTACGGCGCGCCCGAGCTTTCCCTGGCCTCGGCCGCCAACACGGACATCAGCAAGTGGCTGGGGCTCCTCATGTTCTCCACGGGCGGGTGCACGGACTCCAAGGTCCTGGACGAGCAGGCCGCGGCCGAGTCCATGATCAGCAACCTCTACGCCTTCCTCTCCGGCGCGAACCTGGTCCACGACGTGGGCTACCTGGACTCGGGCACCAATGCCTCCATGGAAAGCCTGGTCATGAACGACGAGATCATCGGCATGGTGCGCAGGATCGGCAACGGCATCCCCACCTCGGAGGACCATCTGGCCCTGGACGTGATCGACGAGGTGGGGCCGGGCGGCGAGTTCGTGACCCACGACCACACCTACGAACACTGGAAAGACTGGTTCAAGCCCAACCTCCAGGATCGTTCCAACTGGGACACCTGGAAGGACCGGGGCGAGAAGTCCATGCAGGAACGGGTCATCGAGCGTCTGCACAAGATCATCGAGACCCACGAGCCCGAGCCCATCGAGGAAAAAGCCTACGCGGAACTCAAGGGGATCGTGGACGCGGCGGACCAGCGGCATTCAGGCTAAAAGACTGTTCATGGCCTGTTTCCCGCGGGCCGTACATTGGAGGAGAACCCATGGGATTGAGCACGAGGACCAACCTGGCGGAAAGCGCCAGCCCCCAGTTCGCGCTCCTGAGCGAGGACCAGAAGGAGGATATCTACCATGGCATCCTCCGGACCCTCCGCAACACCGGAGCCAACGTGAACCATGACGAGGCCCGGGAGATCCTGGGTAAGGCCGGCTGCCTGGTGGAGGGCAACCGGGTGAGGATCCCGCCGGAGATCGTCCGGGACGCGCTCCAGAGCCTACCCCAGTTCTGCGAGATCCACTGCTGGGACGGCAACCTGGACAAGAAGATCTTCATCCAGCCCAACCGGAGCTACTTCGGCCCCGGGCCCACGCCGCCCAACTTCATTGACCCCGACACCCTGGAGCGCAGGCCCTACCTCCGCAAGGACGCGGCCACCGTGGCCCGGGTGTGCGACGCCCTGCCCAACATCGGCTACGCCCAGTCCCTGGGGTCCATCAACGACGTGACCAACGGCCTGGCGGATGTCTATGAGTTCGCGGACATGATCCAGAACACCACCACGCCCATCATGAACTGGGCCTTTGGCGCGGCCGGGGCGGCTGAGCAGCACCGGATCGGCGTCATCATGGCCGGCGGCGAGGACGCGTTCAGGAGAAAGCCCAACTACATCCACTACGGCGAGCCCATCAGCCCGCTCATCAGCGATTTCCACGCGGTGGACAAGTGCCTTTACAACGCCAAACGCCGCATCCCCCAGGTGTACTCCCCCTGCTCCATCGGCGGTGGCACTGCGCCCGCCTCCCATGCCGGGCAGATCATCGTGGGGCTCTGCGATGCCATGGTGGGCGTGGTCCTGTCCCAACTCACCAGCCCAGGCACCTGTATCATCGTGGGCGGGGTCCAGTCCATCCTGGACATGCGGGAGACCATCTACTCCTACGGCGCGCCGGAGCTTTCGCTCCTTTCGGCCGCCACCACGGAGATATGCCGGTTCATGGGGCTGCCCATGTACTCCACCTCGGGATGCACGGACACCAAGCGCATGGACATCCAAAGCGCCATCGAAGCGGCCCTTTCCATCAACATGGCCATGCTCTCGGGCGCCAATTTTGTCCACGACAACGGCTACACGGAGAGCGGCATGACCGGCGACGTGTTCCAGCTGGTCATGGATGACGAGTTGATCGGCATGGCCCGCTTCATCGAGCGGGGGATCCTGGTGAACGAGGAGACCATGGCCGTGGACGTCATCAACTCCGTGGGCCCTGGCGGACACTACCTCTACGAGGACCACACCATGAAGTGGTTCAGGAGCCACTACATGCCCACCCTCATGGAGCGTAACTCCTACGAGAACTGGGAGGCCGCCGGAAAGCTCACCATGAAGGACCGGGTCATCGCCAAGACCCGGGACATCATCGAGAATCACGAGGGCCCCATCGCCAAGGTGCCGGCCGGCGTGAAAAAGGAGATCGAGGGCGTCCTGGCCTCGGCCGAGGAGCGCGTGCGCTCCCAGGCCAAAAAGAGCGTCTAGCAGGCTGCCCAAAAACGCGATCTGCGGCGTTGCGCTTCTCCGAGGTCTTCGCGCGCCTTGCATCTCATAGTTTTTGAACAACCTGCACGAAGCCTGTTTGTCCACAGGCTTACAGGATGGAAATGAAAGACTACGTGGTGGGCATAGACACGGGCGGGACCTTCACGGACGGGGTGCTATTGGATTTCCGCACCCGCCGGGTGCTCGCTTCAGCCAAGACCCTCACCACCCGGGACGACCTGGCCAGGGGGGTGGTGGGGGTCTTGAAGAGCCTGCCCATCCGGGACCCGGACCGGGTGAAGCTGGTGGGCATCTCCAGCACGCTCGCCACCAACTCCGTGGCCGAGGGCAAGGCCCGGCGCGCCGGGCTTCTGCTCATCGGCTACGATCCGGACCTGGTGGAGTCCTTTGGCCTGTCCCGGCGACTGGGGGCCTCGGTCCACGCCTTTGTGGCCGGAGGCCATACCTCCCAGGGCAAGGAAAAGGAACCCCTGGACGAGGACGCCCTGGCCCGGGCCGTGGACTCCATGCTGGGCCAGGTGGAGGCCCTGGCCGTATCGTCCTACTTCAGCCCTCTGAACCCGGCCCACGAACAGCGGGCCCTGGCCCTCATCCGGGGGATGTGCGACCTGCCCGTGGTCCTGGGCCACCAGCTCTCCACCCGGCTCGACTCCATCAAGCGGGCCACCACGGCCGGGCTGAACGCCTCCCTGGTGCCGGTCATGGCCGAATTCATCCGGGCCGTCGAAACGGCGCTCTCCGAGCGGGCCATTCGGGCGCCGCTCATGATCGTCAAGGGCGACGGGTCCCTCATGCCCCATGCCGAGGCCCTGGAAAAGCCGGTGGAGACCATCCTATCTGGTCCGGCGGCCAGCGCCATGGGGGGCCGGTTCCTTTCGGGCCGGGGCAACGCGCTCGTCATTGATGTGGGAGGCACCACCACGGACATGGCCCTGATCGAGAACCACGCCACGGCGGTCACCCGGGAGGGTGCCCGGGTGGGGGACATCCGCACGGCCGTGGAGGCAGCCCGCATCCGCACGGCCTGCGTGGGGTGCGACAGCCGCATTAGGCCCGGCCAGGGTCGGGAGATCCGGGTGGGCCCGGACCGGGTGGTGCCTCTTTCCCGACTGGCCGCCGCACACCCTGGGGTGGAGAGGGAGCTATCGGCCCTTTCCCGCAAGAACCCTGCCCTGATCCGCAAGGAGGACCTGGAGTACTGGTCCCTGCCCCAGCCGCCGGAACCTGGCCGGCCCCGGGCCCAGGGCGAAAAGCGGATTCTGGCCCTCCTGGAAAAAGGACCCATGGCCCTCTCCCGCGTGCTGTCCGCCCTTGGCGCGCACCACGCTGCCCAACTCTCGGCGGATGACCTCCTCCGGACCGGGATCATCGAGGAGGCGGGGCTCACCCCCACGGATATCCTCCACGCCTCGGGCCGCATGGACGCCTGGAACGCATCGGCCGCCTCGGCGGCCGTGGCCGCGGCCTGCGCCCTCCACGGTCGGGACCGGGCGAGCTTTATCCAGGACACCATAGACCACATCATCTCGGTCATGGTGGAGGAGGCCGTGGTGTTTTTGGCCAGCCACGACCGGGAACAGGACCTGCCAGACCGGGTGGACGGCACCTGGGGCCGCTGGCTCCTCTCCGAGTCCATGGCCCGGGGGAACCCCCTCCTTTCCGTGACCATCGGCTGCCGGGTGCCCATCATCGGCATCGGCGCGCCGGCCCAGGTGTTCGTGAAACGGGTTGCCGAGGCGTTGAAAGCCACATTCGTTCTCCCGCCCCACGCGCCTGTGGCCAATGCCGTGGGTGCTGTGGCCGGGTCCATCGCCAAGGACGCCGAAGCCATCCTGTACCTGCGGGAAGAGGGCGGCGGCCGGGCCTGGGTGGTGCAGTTGAACAACGGCAACAAGACTTTCAAGGAATACGACGAGGCCCGGGAATGGGCCGAGGAAAGCGCTGCGGCATCGGCCCTGGAAAAAGCCCTGCAAGCGGGCGCGGAACATCCCCAGGTCCTGCTCACCCCTGTCACCGAGGGCTCCCTGGAACGAATCCGGGCCCGGGCCGTGGGAAACCCCCGGCTCTCGTCCGGGCGTCCAGTCAATACCCAAACAGATGAAAAACGGTTGCCGCTATGAGCGAAACAAAGAGTCCCTTTCAATACGTGCTTTCAGCCGTTGGGGGAAACGTCCCGGGCATCGTGGCCCTGCTGGCCGGAGAAATCCAGGCCAGCGGCTGCAACATCGAGGACTCCTCCACGGGGTTTCTGGGCGGGCATTTCTCCGTGACCATCCTGTTTTCCGGGGAAGGGGAGGACTTGGCCCGGGAGTTGGAGGAGCGGTGCGGGGTTCTCCGGAAGGAACACGGCTTTTCGGTGGCCCTCCTGACCCTGGGCCCGGCGGCCGGAGGAGCGGACACCCAGGTCCAGGAGGCGCGTTACCAGCTCCGGGTCCAGGGGCCGGACAGGGTAGGCATCGTGTACCGCACCTCGCGGCTGCTGGCTTCCCTGGGCATCAACATCGTGGAAATGGAAACGCGCCTCAAAAAAGCTTCGGGCCGGGATACGCCCGTTTTTACCATGCGGACCCGGCTGGTGGTTCCGGAAGGCCTGGAAGGGAAAATGCTCCGGAAGAAGGTGGAGTCCCTGGCCGAGGACCCCGAGGACTTGATTTCCCTGACCCGTATCGCGGGCCCGGCGCGTTGAAACCCTGGGAAGAGAACGGGTACGCATTGGCGGCATTCGCCGTGCGGGGCCCCATGGAGGATCATCCATGACCACCATGACCATCGAAACCCTATACCGCAGGATTCGTCTGAAGCCGGGCGAGACCGTGCGGGATGCCCTTATCCGTTCCCGTGTCGCCATGGACTACCCCTGCGACGGAAACGGCCTGTGCGGCCGCTGCCTGATCCGGGTCCGAAACCCGGAGAACGTGGCCGCCACGCCCCATGAGAACCTCACGAGCGCCCAGGAGAAGGAGGGATACCGCCTGGCTTGCTGCCTGGTTCCCGAGAGCGATCTGTCCATCATCACCATTCCCTCCCTGGTCCCGGAGGGGGAAAAGCAGCGCATCCTGGGGGCGGACGGGTTTTCCGGGCCCGGGACCCGCCGACGCCGTAAGCCCCAGGCACCTCGGAACGGGGGACGGGTCCGCCCGGCCGTCCGGGTCCGGCAAAAGGACGGGAGCTGGGTCTTGACCGATTTCGAAACCCCTGGCCAGGTTTTGCTCCATGCCTGGAAAAAGGGGTTTTCGCCCAGGGGTCTGGCCGTGGACCTGGGCACCACCACCCTGGTGGTGTCTTTGGTGTGCCTGGAAACGGGCCAGGAGATAGCTACGGCCTCGTGCTTGAACCCTCAGGTAGCCTTTGGCCACGATGTCATGACCCGCATCCAAAAGGGCTCGGACCCCGGGGGGCTGGAGGATCTGTGCAAGTCCGTCCGGGTCGGAATCTCCCGCCTGGTGGCCGAGGTGTGCGAGGACGCGGGGGCGAGCCCCCTGGAGGTGGTGGACGCGGTGGTGGGGGGCAACGCCACCATGCTGCAACTGGCCGCCGGGGTGGACCCGGCCTCCCTGGGCCGGTGGCCCTTCACCGTGGGGATCAGCAGCGGGGTCAGTTACCTGGCCGCGAGCTTCGGCCTTCGGGTAAATCCTGCGGCCCGGGTGTGGGTGCCTCCGGTGGCTCATGCCTTCGTGGGCTCGGACATCAGCGCGGGGTTGCTGGCCTGCCCCAACTTCTTCCAGAAAAAGTCCCGGGTCCTGTTCGTGGACGTGGGCACCAACGGCGAATTGGGCCTGGCCGTGGACGGAGCCTTCACCGTCACCTCCACAGCAGCGGGCCCGGCCTTTGAGGGCATGGGCCTGACCTGCGGCATGCGGGCCAAGGTGGGAGCCGTGGAAGCGGTTTCCGCGGGGCCGGGAGGCCTGGAGATCACCACCGTGGGCGGTGCGCCGGTTCGGGGTCTGTGCGGCTCCGGGGTCATCGACCTGATGGCGGCCCTCCTGCGCCTGGGCGTGGTCGAGCCCAGCGGGCGCATGGCGCGTCCCGGTCAGGGAGGCCCCCTGGCTCAAAGCTTGGTGGAACTGGACGGCAAGCCGGCTGTCCGCCTGGGGCGGGACGTGTTTTTCACCCAGGAGGACGTGCGCCAGGTGCAACTGGCCAAAAGCGCCATCCGCACGGCCCTGGACATGCTCCTGGCCGAGGCGGGCCATCCGGTCCTGGACGCCGTGATCCTGGCCGGGGGGTTCGGGCATTCCCTGAACGCCGCCAGCCTGGAGGAAATCGGCATGATCCCCCCGGGCATGGGCGCGCGGCTTTCCTTTGCGGGAAACACAAGCCTGGAGGGTTGCCACAGGCTCCTCACGGACGCCTCTTTGCGGCCGTTTCTCCGGGAGAGCATGGAGCAGGCCCGGCATCTCCACCTGGTGGAGGACCCGGATTACATGGACCAGTACGTCATGAACATGGAGTTTCCCGAAACCGGGAACCTGGAATTTCCCGAACCCCCCGAGGGCCATGAGAACGGTCATTGCGTGCGCCAGTCTGCGGCCTGAACTCACGGCCCTTGAGCCCGGGCGGTTCGGAGTGGAAGTCCGTTTCCTGAACCAGGACCTCCACCGGACCCCGGACCGGCTTCCGAAAAAAATTCAGGAAGAGGTGGACCGTGCCGGGGCGGACGGACCCGTGGTCCTGGGCTATGGCCTGTGCTCCGGCGGGGTGGCGGGAGTCCGGGCCCCGGCCTGCGGGCTGGCGGTTCCCCGGGTGCATGACTGCATCGCCCTTTTCCTGGGCTCCCGCGGGGCCTATGACCGGGAATTTTCCGGGCACCCGGGCACCTACTACCTCACCCCCGGCTGGGTGGAGGTGGGCCAGGACCCCCTTTCGTACATGGAGAGGGACTACGTGCCCCGCATGGGGCGGGAAGCGGCCGAGGAGGGCTTGAGGGAAGAGCTTCTCCACTACACCCGCATCGCCCTGGTCCAGACCGGCACGGGCGACGAGGAGGCCCTGCGGCGGCGCGCCCTGGAGAACGCCCGGTTCCTGGGCAAGGAGTACGTGGAGATCAGGGGGACCGGCCGGTATTTCGACAAGATCCTCGCCGGACCGTACGACCCGGAGGACTTCCTACTGGTCCCCCCCGGAGAGACTGTGCGCCAGACCCCCTTCCTCAAGGGCGGCCCGGCGGCCGGAACATCTTAGCAAACCAGTCCCCCGGCCTGCTCCGGGGGCGTCATGCAACGAAAACGGAGGAAGATATGTTCATAGTGGGAGAACTCATCAACGCCAGCCGCAAGGCCGTGCGCCAAGCCATCGAGGAGCAGGACGCCGGGACCATCCAGGACCTGGCCAAAAGCCAGGCCGAGGCTGGCGCGGACTTCATAGACGTGAACGCCGGGGTGTTCGTGGGCAGGGAGGCCGAGTATTTGCCATGGCTGGTGAAGACGGTCCAGGAGGTTGTGGGCACGCCCTGCTGCATTGACAGCCCGGACCCGGACGCCATTGCCGCGGCCCTGGCCGTTCACAAGGGTCGGGCCATGGTGAACTCCATCTCCCTGGAGTTGGACCGCTACGACCGGATGTTGCCCATCCTGACGGGCAGCGACTGCCGGGTGGTGGCCCTGTGCATGGGGGACCGGGGTATGCCCGAGACCGCCGGGGACCGGTTCGCCATTGCCAGGGACCTGGTGGGTCAGCTCATGGAACAGGGCGTGGAGGCAGACCGCATCCACGTGGACCCCCTGGTGCAGCCCGTTTCCACGGGCTCCCGCTACGGATGGGAGATGATCCACTCCGTGTCCATGATCATGGAGAATCTGCCCGGAGTGCACACCATCTGCGGCCTGTCCAATGTGTCCTACGGCCTGCCGGAGCGAAAGCTCCTGAACCAGGAGTTCGTGGTCCTGGCCATGGCCTGGGGGCTCGACGGTGCCATCGTGAACCCCACGGACGCCCGACTCATGGCCAACATCCGGGCCGCCGAAGCGCTCCTGGGCCGGGACGAGGACTGCATGGAGTGGTTGAAGGCCTATCGGGCCGGCAAGCTGGCCCTATAGAAGGACCATAGGAAAGGAGAAACCATGACCAGCGAAAGCGCCTACTCATCGAGCGCCGAGAACACGGCCCGGGAGTATTACAACAGCGATGACGCAGACAACTTCTACTACACCATCTGGGGCGGGGAGGACCTGCACCTGGGGATCTACGAGGCCGGGGACGAGGGCATCTTCGCGGCCAGCCGCCGCACCGTGGACCGTATGGTCGGCCGACTCGCCCGGCTGGAGCCGGGCATGAAGCTCCTGGACGTGGGCTCCGGGTTCGGAGGCTCAGCCCGGCACCTGGCCCGGACCCGGGGGTGCCACGTGACCTGCCTGAACATCAGCGAAAAAGAGAACGCCCGCAACCGGAAAATGAACCAGGAACAGGGGCTGGCCCACCTGATCGAAGTCAAGGACGGCAGCTTCGAGGACATCCCTTTCCCGGACAACACCTTTGACGTGGTCTGGTCCCAGGACGCGATTCTCCACAGCGGCAACCGGGATCAGGTGGTGCAAGAGATCGCCCGGGTGGTGAAACCCGGCGGCGAGGTGGTGTTCACCGACCCCATGGCCGCCGACGATGCCCCGGCCGGGGCGCTCACGCCCATCCTCTCGCGGATCCACCTGGAGACCCTGGGCTGCCCGGGGTTCTACCTCTCGGCCGCCAAGGAGGCCGGTCTCACGGACCAGGGGTTCGTGGACCTCACCCCCCACCTGGTGCGTCACTACGCCCGAGTCCTGGAGGAGAGCGAAAAGAACGCCGAGGCGCTCTCCAGGGTCTGCTCGTCCGAGTACGTGGAACGCATGAAGACCGGCCTGGGCAACTGGGTGGAGGGCGGCAGGAAGGGCCACCTGGCCTGGGGCATCTTCCTGTTCCAAAAGTAGAGAGCCGCTCCGGCTCACCGAGCCCCTCGGAGTTCGCACCTTCTCAGGCGGGAGCAGGAGTCCAGGCACATGGCAAGGCTGGTGATTGCCTCGGGTTCCGTCCTGGCGTGAAAAACATCCCGTGCCCGGCCCAGGGTCATGGCCACTTCGCTGCAGGGATTCAGGATGGGGTCGGCCCTGGCCGGCTCCTTGTATGCCGTAATGACTCCCGCTCCATAGTCCCCAAGGCAAAGCCCGATGAAGTCCGGGTTCGGGAGCGCTGCTTCTTCAACCAGGATTTCGGAAGCAAGGAGCAAACAGAGGTGGTCCCCAAAAATCGGACAGGGTGTTAAGTTAAGGTGGATTCCACAAAATGGAGGGACCACCGGAATGGGAAAGAGGAAGAGGTATTCAGGGGAGTTCAAGGCCAAGGTGGCGTTGGAGGCGTTGAAGGGCGAGGAGACGATGGCCCAGTTGTCGGCCCGGTTTGGTGTCCACGCGGTCATGATCGCCAAGTGGAAGCGCGAGGCGAAGGAGGGCTTGGCCGAGGTTTTTGCGGGCAAGCGGGAGCGTCGGCAAAAGGATAGCGAGGCCCAGATCAAGGAACTGCACGCCAAGATCGGCCAGCTGACCGTGGAGAAGGATTTTTGTCCAAAGCCTTCGGCCGGTGAGCCACGCCCGGAGGAAAGACATGGTCGAGCCAGGCCATGCAAGGCTCAGCATCGTCCGGCAGTGCGCGCTTTTGAACATCAGCCGCTCCAGCCGTTACTACCGGGCCATTGGCTATAATCCATTGAATTTGCAGCTGATGCGTGTGGTTGGCGAGCAGTTTTTGGAGACGCCCTGGTACGGATCTCGCCAGATGGCCCGGCATTTGCGCCGCGAGAGTTACGAGGTGAGCAGGAAGCGCATGGCCCGCCGGAGATTTTCAAGGGGGATGTTCAGGGAGCTTTCCGTATCGAAACGCATGTAGCAGAGGGTGGTGCTTTTTGGGGGCAGGTCCAGCGGGAAGAGCATGTTCCGGTAGGCGATGTCCCGGACGCTGAAATCCACCAGGTCGCCGCCTTCCTTGACCTGGATCGTCCTGTTGTCACGCACCACGTACAGGGAAATGTGATCCACGATGGGATGGGCGAATTCCAGGATCATTTCCCTGGAGGCCGAAAGGGGATTTTCCAGGCGGAACCGGATCCATTGGACAGCATCCGGGAAACCGAGATTGGGGAGGGTCGTTTTGCTGGGCGTCCATTGTCCGGCCAGGGAGCCGGAGCGCACATCTTCAAGGGAGAGGGTTCCAGCCGGGTCCTCCAGCATGTCCAGGTGGAGCCCCAGGGCATGGGAGGCCTTGTTGTCCTCCAGAACCACGGGCGGGGTGGCCGCCATGGAAATTCTGGCCCCGAAGAGCAGGATCAGGACCAGGAATACCGTCTGCAGGATGAATCGCTTTTTCATGGGGTGGGCGACTGACTTTCCGAGAGAATCACCTTTTTTTTCGGTCACTTCTAAACATACATCACCTGCTCTACCTTTGCAAATGGCTTCCGGAGCCAAGGCGGCGGATGCGGTGCAAACAGGCACCGCCCAGGAGTGGCGGGTTGGGGGAAAGGCCAAGACGCAAGGGCGCTGGTTGGGCGCAGATCCGGTTCTGTTCGAGGAAGAGGAGTCAATCCGTTGGTTACGGATTTTCCTCCCGGGCGATCCGGGCCATGGCCCGGAGGTATCCGGCGGAGCGGTCCAGGTAGAAGGACAGGGCCCGGGAGAAGTCCGGCCCCACGAGGCCATCCAGGAAGAGCATGCTGATGGGGCGCTTTTCCGCCAGCACCTTTTGGGAAAGGAAGAAGATGGCCCGCTGTTCCTGGGGCATGGTCCTCAGGAGGTGGCGGAGCGCGGTGCCGGCCCGGGGCTGGTACATCCAGAAATAGGAAAGGTCCAGGGCGCAGAGGATGAAGATCTTTTCCAGATCCCGGGCCTCAGCGTTGGCCCGGCCGAATTTCTCCGGTTCGCTCAAAAGCTCCATGACCTCGGTCTCGGGGTACAGGAGTTCGAGACCGGCGTAGGCGTCCATGATCCGGGTCAGGCGCTCCCGGTAATCCCGGAGGCGCGCCGAGAGATTCACGGCCCGGTCGGCCAGTCCCTCGATGAATCCCGCCACGAAGTCGGAACTGGCCTTGGAGATGATGGCCGCCCATTTCTGGAGGGAGGTGCCGGGCTCCGGCACACCGGCTGAGGCCAGGATCTGGTACAGGACCCCGTTCACAACAACGGCGATGGGGATGGAGAGGATCGCGCGGAAAAAGTTGCCGTAGACAGCTCCCCGGGGCAGGGCCCGGAGGATATTGTGGCCCGAGATGTAGCAGCCGTTGGCCAGGGCCAGAGCGGCGTACAGGATCAGGGGATTGGTGGTGGCGGTGATGCCCAGGCCTTTTTCCAGGACCATGGTCTTCACCAGCCAGTCCAGGAGGGGCACGGAGAATCCCGTGTAGAACAGGGAGTCCGTGATCCGGTCCCAGGAAACAAAGTCATTCCATTTGAGAAGGGGCGAACGCCGGAAACCGCCTCCGCCCAGGACCGACTGGAGGATGTTGCGCAAGAGCGTGATGCCGAACCAGATGAAGGCCCCCAGCCAGGCCAGGACCCACCAGTCTTTGGTGAGGTAGAAGGTGAAAAAGGCTGGGATGAAGCCCAGGACCACCTTGGCTGGGTTCTTGATTTTGCTGTTCAGATAGGTCCAGGAAATCCGAGGCTTGGCCGGGCGGTCCCGGGGGCCGGACAGGCTGAAAGGGGCTTCCGGGGCTGAGGAAGGCCCTCCCAGGGCCAGGATGTTGCCCGGGGTGGCCATGTGGATGGACTTGTCCTGGACCTCCCAGTCCGTTTGCACTTGGTAGCCGGCCTTCCCCAGGCCCGGAATTTTCCTCAGGAAAGCGTTGAGCCGCCTCCACGATCCGTTTTCCTTTGGGATATAGGTTTGCCGCCTGTAGGCCGTGATGCGCATGGGAACCACCATGCGGGGCGGGTCCGATTGCCGGTGGAGCTCCTTTTTGGCGCTCCGGGGCAGGGTGTCCCGCAGCACCAGGCCCATGCCCAGGGTGCGGGAGCCCCGGCCCGTGGAGTCGCTCCCCATGCGGGCTTTCAAGGCCGTGGCCGAGTACCAGGCCCTGAGGGCCGCCAGGTCGTGGAGAATCTCCCGGATGTGGGCCATGCGGTCCTCCCGGTCCGGATGGTCCGAAACCCGCACCTTTTCCAGGATTTCCAGGATAACCCGCTTCAGGGTGACGGTGTTGCCCTCGTTGATGGCCTGCTGGAGGCGGCTGATGTCCTGGACGTGGCCGGTCAGCCCGGCTGCGTGATCCTTCAGATTGAAAATTTCCAGGCGGGTGATGGCTCCCTCGCACTGGTAGAGGATTTCCAGGACATCCTCCACGGCAAGGCCCGAAAGGTTCAGGGTGATGCGGTGCCCTGTGTGGAGGGTGGTGAGCCTTTCCATCAGTTGGCAGGGGGAGAGGCGCAGGAGTTCGGGAATCTCCTGCTCTTCCCGGTCGGCTCCAAGGTTCGGGAGATCGGGATTCCGGTCCGGCTCCAGGAACTTGTCCACGATGGCCAGGGGGTCCAGTTCATTGGCCCGGCGAACCCGGCGCTCCCATTCCTCCCTTTCCCCGGGCCCGGCTTCGGTGAGTTGCTTCTTCCACTCCTCCAGCTGCGGGGTCAGGACCCTGTGCAAGGATTCGTGGATGAAGCTGCCCAGGTGCAGGAGGCTGGGCTGGCCCGCCCCCACGAAGGCCCGGAAGGCGTGTACGTCCACGGGAGGAATGTCCACGCCCAGGTCCAGGGAAAGGTCCTGGCGATGCTTGCGGTTGAAGTTTTTGATGACCTCGAAGACATATTTCTGCTGGGTTTCCGACGCCTTCCTACCCAGGGCCATGAAGGCCTGGACCGAGGGTTCGGCCAGGAAACAAAGGAACGCCTGGGTGTCCGGGAAGCCCCGGGGGGTCCAGATGACCTGGGCGTAGCGGCCCCGGAACCGGGCGAAGAACTCGATGCCGATGCGCACGTTCACACCCATGATGGCTGCGGCTTCCAGAAGCTCCAAGGCCACCCCGGGGGGGACGTGGTTGTAGTAGATGACCCTCAGGCGGCGGATGCCTTTGATCCAGGCATCCATGATGAGGTGTGTGGAAGTTTTCCGGCCCTTTGAAAAGGCGTCGTGTACATGGTCGTCAAAAGCCACCTGGTTCCATTCCTCGGGCATTTCCAGAAGGTGATAGCGCCGCAGCATGGCCTGGACGATACGGGGCTTGCCCGTGGCCGCCATCCGGAAGTCGTGGGCGAGTTTGAGGCGTGTGGTCTCATCGTCCGGGGACCTCACCAGGTCCTTCATGATCTGGAGAAGCACCCGGGCGGTGTTCAGGCGCATGGGTCCCACGGAGGCGTCCACCACCTCCATGCGGAGAGTGCGAAGGGCGGAAAGGCGGTCCTCCATTTCCCCGGCCTCCAGGGAGGCCAGGAGGTGGGCCACGGCGTAGGCGATGCGGAGCCCCCGGGACTCGGCCAACTCTTTGATCCCGTGGGAATGGAGCAGGGAGTGCCAGGCCCTCCGGTCCAACGTGGCTATTTTTTTCGGGTCCTGGGTTTCCCGGACGATGGCGAGAAGTTCGTGGTCCCGTTGGTCGCAAAGCAGTTTGGAGGCCATGTTCTCCATGGAAGCCCTTTGGATATGGTGGATGAATTTTATATTTCATGTATCCAAATATAGGCAAAAAAGCAAAAGAAAGCAAAATTCGGGCCAGTGTCAGGTCCGGATTGGTTAGGCTATAACTATACGTAATAATAATAGATAATGTTGATGATGGATTCCTGTGACCCAAAGGCCGGGGGGCGGGAAGGGTGACGATTCGTCAGAGAATGATACAGGGGCGCGACCCGCCGGGCAGGCGTGGCCGGGGAACCGGGGAGGAAGGGGAGGGGGCCGACAGAGTCGGCCCCCCATGAATCGGGGCGTTGTGGCGGGATACGGGGTCGGTGGTTCCGGCCCCGGGGGGAGCATGATGGTCAGCCGGGGGTTCCTCCTGGGGCTGCGGGCTTGCTCCTCATCTGCCAGCAGCCCTTGTCTGATTCCGTGTTGTCCTTCCGGGGGCGCGGAACCGCGCCAGCGCCCGGGGGCCAAGAAGAAAGGAGAAGATGGAGCCTCTGGCGGAAATTCAGTGAATCAGGCGAAAGGCCGTAAAGGGGGCCGGCAAGGGGTGGACGCCTTGATAAGCGGAATGCGCCTGGGGTTTCCGGCCGGGCAGTGTGATGGAAATCCCCAGCCAGACTAGACGCCTGACCCCGCAGACCGGGCAGCCGTAGTGACGGGAACCGGGCAGGAGGCGCATGGAAGATTTTCTGGGGATTCTCCTCATTTCCCAGAGCTGGCAGGCTGGGCAGCGGTTGTTTTTTTTCATGGACCAACCTCCTATTTATTTTTTCGGGCTGGTTGCCCGGGCATGTTTTGTTCCTCCCGGCGCGCGGGACCGCGCCGGGAGGGTCTGGTTCTAACGGCGTCATGCCGTGGCTGCCTATAGATATATCAAAAGGTGTGCCAAAGTGCATTTTTCTAATAAAAGATAATAAAAACAAATAGATAATGCTTTACAACGCCCGCCCCAGACTGTCCGGGATACCTGGACACGTTCACAAAAAGCGGACGGATGTACTAAGAAATCGTACGATCTTTCTGGAGGATAGGATTCGGTCGGCCTTGATTAAGGAAGGCTTAATGGGTATGATGATTTGATTTGCCGATGGAGAGAATGAAATGCGCAATCGTTCGAGAAAAAAGGAAATACGGAGCCTGAAACCCATCCTGGCGCTGGGTTTGGCCGTGTTTCTATGTGTCGCCATCTTTTTCCTGGTTCTTCGCCTGGAAGGCTCACCCCCGGTTTTTGCTCCCGATGCTCCCATGGAGTGGGTGAGTGCCGAAGCCACGTTTTCCGGGACGTTTAGCGATCCGGGAAGCGGCCTTTCCCGGGTCCAGGTCCTGGTGTTCGCCCCGGGGCAAAAAGAAAACGTCATCCTGGACGAAACCTTTCCGGCAAGAGGATTCCTCCGTTCGGGTCAGGAGAGGGAAAAGGCTTTTTCCGTAACCATCAAACCCGCTGACCTGGGCCTTTCCCAGGGGGCGGCTGTGGTGGCCGTGCGGGCGGAGGACTACTCCCTCCGGCGATGGGGCAGCGGAAACCACTTTTACCGGGAATTCCAGGTAATAGTGGACACCCGGAGTCCCTCCATCTCCATGCTCACCCGGGCCCATTACGTGAACCAGGGCGGGGCCGGGCTGGCCATCTGGCGACTCAATGAGCCCGTAAAAAAGGACGGTGTCCTGGTGGGGGACCATTTCTACCCGGGGTACTCGGGGCGTTTCTCCGACCCGGACATCCACCTGGCCTTCTTTTCCGTGACCCCGGACCAGGGCAGGGACACCCCCATCCGGGTCACTGCCACGGATCTTGCGGGAAACACGGGCGCCTCCGGACTCTACAGCCACATCCGGGCCAAGAGCTTCCCTTTGGATGACATCCAGATCACGGACAGCTTCATCGAACGGATCATGCCCCAGTTCGAAACGGGGCATCCCTCCAGGCCGGACACGACCAATCTGGACCAATTCCTGTACGTGAACCGGGACAGAAGGCAGGCCGATTACCTGGAGTTGGTGGGCGCGGGCAGGGACACGGCCCGAACCATGCTCTGGGAGGGCGTTTTTGAGAGGCTCCCCCGGGCTTCCAACCGCGCCGGTTTTGGAGACCGGAGGAATTACCTTTATAAAGGGGAGATCGTGGACAACCAGTCCCACCTGGGGGTGGACCTGGCCTCCACGGCACGGTCGCCCGTGCCCGCCGGCAACACGGGAATCGTGGTTCTTGCGGGCACCGTGGGCATCTACGGCGAAACGGTGATGCTGGATCACGGATATGGGTTGTACTCCTCGTACTCCCATCTCTCCCAGATCAGCGTGACCAAGGGACAGACCGTGAAAAAGGGCGAGATCGTGGGCGTTTCCGGCAGTACGGGGCTGGCCGGGGGCGATCATCTGCACTTTGCCGTCATGGTCCACGACAGTTTTGTGGATCCCAAAGAGTGGTGGGACCCCTCCTGGATAAAAAACAACATCACATCGAAGATCCGGGCCGTGGAGGAAAGCCTCATCCCGGCACCGGGCCCCGTCCCGGAATAGGATTGATAAAAAAATGAAAGACACCAAGGTCAGGAAGACCATCCGCGAGATCAACGACAAGATCCGTGCGGGCGAAGCCGTGGTGGTCACGGCCGAGGAAATCATCGGAATCGTGCGGGACAATGGCCCGGTGGAAGCCGCCCGCCAGGTTGACGTGGTCACCACGGGCACCTTTGCCCCCATGTGCTCCTCCGGGGTCATGTTCAACATCGGACATGCCCGGCCCACCCTGAAAGCCTCCAAGGTCTGGTTCAACAATGTTCCGGCCTACGGGGGCCTGGCCGCCGCAGACTGCTACCTGGGAGTCACCGAGCCCTGCGAGGAGGACCCCTTAAACCGGGTCTTCCCCGGGGAGTTCAACTACGGCGGCGGCCACGTGATCCAGGATCTGGTGGCGGGCAAGGAAGTGCATCTGAAGGCCACGGGATACGGCACCCAGTGCTATCCCAACCGCATGACGGAAAAGATGGTTTCCTTGAAGGACATCCCCTATGCGGTGATGTGCAACCCCCGCAACGGCTACCAGAATTACAACTGTGCCGTGAATCTGTCCAACAAGACCATCTACACCTACATGGGCACCTTGAAGCCCCGGATGGAGAACGCCAACTATTGCAGCGCCGGCCAGCTCTCGCCCCTGCTGAACGATCCCCTGTACCGGACCATCGGCGTGGGGACCCGAGTGTTTTTGGGCGGAGGGCCCGGGCACGTGGCCTGGCACGGCACACAACATAACCCGGCCGCTCCCCGGACCGAGCTGGGGGTTCCCGTGAAACCCGCAGGCACCCTGTGGGTCATGGGAGATCTGAAAGGCATGGACTCCAGGTGGCTCGCCGGGGTCTCGATCCTGGGATACGGTTGCAGCCTGGCCGTGGGCCTGGGGATCCCCATTCCCATCCTGGACGAGAATATCGCCCGCCAGACCGCTGTCACGGACGAGGAGATTTTTACCCAGGTGGTGGATTACTCCGAGGACTATCCCATGGGCACGGGCAAGACCCTGGGCCAAGTGAGCTACGCGGAATTGAAGAGCGGAACCATCGAGGTCAACGGCCAGTCCGTGCCCACGGTTCCCCTGTCCAGCACGATCCGGGCCCGGGAGATCGCCGAAATCCTGAAGGAATGGATCTCCAAGGGCGAGTTCCTCCTGGGAGATCCCCAGATCCTGATTCCCTCAGCCTGATGAAAATTCCCCGCCGGAGGCTTGGCGCTTCCGGCGGGGTGCCGCAAAAGGAGCCAGAAACCGGGTGAACGAAAAGGAAGCGGAGCACAAAGCTCCCAAAAAAGAGAAGAGCGGGCTTCGGGAAAACATCGAGGCCGTTGTGATCGCGGTCATCCTGGCCCTGGTCATTCGGGCCTTCGTGGTCCAGCCGTTCAAGATTCCGTCCGGTTCCATGATCCCCACGCTCCTGGTGGGGGATCACATCTTCGTCAACAAATTCATCTTCGGCATCCGCATGCCGTTTTCCAACCACGTGATTGTGCCGGTGAAGCGTCCGGCCCGGGGGGACATCGTGGTGTTCAAATACCCCGTGGACCCCACAACGGACTTCATCAAGCGGGTCGTGGCCGTGGAAGGCGATGTGATGGAGATGCGGGAGAGGAAGCTCTACATCAACGGCAGGCCCATGCCCGACCCTCACGGCAGTTTCACCGAGATCCGGGATGAAAACCTGTCCCGGGAAAAGCTGGACCGGTTCGGCCCCATCGCCGTGCCCCCGGGCAAGTTTTTCGTCATGGGGGACAACCGGGACCACAGCCTGGACAGCCGTTTCTGGGGTTTCGTGGATTTCGACGCCGTTTTGGGCCGGGCGTTCATCATCTACTGGTCCTGGAA
>JAHJUF010000330.1 GCA_018829095.1 Pseudomonadota bacterium
CTCCAAGATCAAGGTGTGGGAGGAAATCCGCCAAGCCTACGAGGACGAAGGCATGGTGGAGGGCGTCATCACCCACCGGGTCAAGGGCGGCTTCTCCGTGGACATCGGCGTTCCCGCCTTCCTGCCGGGCTCCCAGGTGGACCTGCGTCCCGTTCGGGACCTGGATTCCATGGTGGGCAAGACCTTCACTTTCAAGGTGCTCAAATACAACCGCAAACGCAGCAACATCGTGCTCTCCCGCCGGGTTATCCTGGAGACGGAGCGCGAGGAGCAGCGTTCCACCACCCTGGCCACCATCCACGAAGGCAAGGTGATGAGCGGAGTCGTTAAAAACATCACCGAGTACGGCGTGTTTGTGGACCTGGGCGGCATAGACGGACTTCTGCACATCACGGATATCTCCTGGGGCCGCGTTAAACACCCCTCGGACCTCTTTTCCGTGGGCGACGAGATTGAGGTGAAGGTCCTGGATCTGGACCTGGAACGAGAGCGCGTTTCCCTGGGAATGAAGCAGCTGAAAGCCGACCCCTGGACCTCGGCCGGTGACAAGTACCCCTTGGACACCAAGGTCAAGGGCAAGGTGGTTTCTCTCACCGACTACGGCGCCTTCGTGGAACTGGAAGAGGGCATCGAAGGCCTGATCCATGTTTCCGAAATGTCCTGGACCCGGAAGATCCGCCATCCCTCCAAAGTGGTGTCCGTGGGCGACGAGGTGGATGCCGTGGTGCTGGACATCAAGCCCCACAACCGCCGGGTTTCCCTGGGCATGAAGCAGGTGGTGGCCAATCCCTGGGACGTCATCGGGGAACAGTACCCGGTGGGAACCACCATCGAGGGCAAGATCAAGAACATCACCGATTTCGGTATGTTCATCGGCATTGATGAGGGCATTGACGGCCTGGTGCACATCTCTGACATCTCTTGGACCAAGCGCATCAACCATCCTTCCGAAATCTACAAGAAGGGCGACGAGGTCCGGTCCATCGTTCTGCACATCGACAAGGAGAACGAGCGCTTCTCCCTGGGTATCAAGCAGCTGGACCCCGACCCCTGGGAGACCATCGGCGAGCGTTACCAGGTGGGCACCAAGATCACGGGAACGGTCACCAGCGTAACGGACTTCGGTATCTTCGTGGAGTTGGAAGAGGGCATCGAGGGGCTGGTCCACGTGTCCGAGGTGACCAGGGAAAAACTGAAGACCCCCGTGGGGCATTACAACGTGAGCGATGTGGTGGACGCGGTGGTGGTGAACATAAACCCCAAGGAGCGCCGCATCGGCCTTTCCATCAAGCGCCTGGAAGGTGAGGCGGAAGGCTCCTACCTCAACGACTACCTGGGCGGCGACACGAAGCACGCCTCCAACACCCTGGGTGAGGCCCTCCGCCAGGGCCTTCGGGCAAAGATGAAGAAGGAAGCGGAATCGGCAACGGAAGAGGCCCCCGAGGCAGATGCCTCCGATGAGGCGGAGGCCCCTGAAGCAGAAGCCCCTGCTGAGGCGGAGGCCACCGAGGCGGAGGAGCCGGCAGCTGAAGAAACCAATGACTCCGAGGAGTCCAAGACCGAATAACCTCCTACCCCTTGTCCAGGCGGGGGAGGGTTCTCCCTCCCCCGCCTAAACTCCCATGGCCCGTTCCCGGGCACGACAAGGAACCCTACCCATGTTTTCCCGCAGGCATCCTTTCCTATTCTTCTTCCTTGTTTCCCTGGGCATGGTCTGTGCCACATCCGTTGTCCTATTCTTGCTAAGCGGCTGGAAAGCAGGTGATTTTTGGCGGGGCAAGAGGGTAGGGATCGTGGAGATCGTGGGGGTCATCGAGGATTCCTGGTTCCCGGTCCAGGCCCTGCAGTCGTTTGCCCAGGATGACCGGATCGCGGCCATCCTGCTGCGGGTGGATTCCCCAGGAGGAGGAGTGGCTCCCAGCCAGGAAATCTTCCGGGAAGTGGAAAAGGCTGTGGAGATCAAACCTGTGGTGGTTTCCATGGGATCCATGGCCACCTCGGGAGGCTACTACGCCGGAGCCTGCGCGGACGGCATCATGGCCAACCCGGGCACCATCACCGGCAGTATCGGGGCCATCATCGAGTACTTCAACTACAGTGAACTCCTGGACAAGGTCGGCCTGTATCCCGTGGTGATCAAGAGCGGAAAATTTAAGGACATGGCCAATCCGACCCGGAAGCTGACCTCGGAAGAAGAGGCGCTCCTGCAGAAAAACCTGGAAAGCATCCACGAGCAGTTTGTCGAGGATGTGGCCTGGGGCCGGAACCTGGATCCCGAAGCGGTCCGGGCCCTGGCTAACGGACAGATCTTCACGGGCAAGGAGGCCCTGGATCTGGGGCTGGTGGATTCCCTGGGAAACCTTCGGGATGCCATTGACTGGGCTGGTGAACTGGGAGGGCTTTCCGGGGAAATCGACTATGAATACGCTGAGTTCGAGGAACGCGGATTCTGGACTTCTCTTCTGGACTACACGGCCTCCAAACTGTCGAAGGTGGTCGTGAATCACCCCCGTTTTTCCTACCTGTACCGCCCCGGGCAATAGCACGCCGGGACGGATCGTTTTTCCCCGTCACTCAAAAATGGACAGGTCCCCCTGGCCCGGGCGAATGATTTCCGGCTCGTCATGGATGAGGGAGATGACTGACGAAGGCAGTCCCGGCACCTGACCGCCGTCAATGACGAGGTCCACCTGGGAGCCCAGCTCATCGTGGAGCAGGGAGGCATCGTAGAAATCCGTTCCGTCCGAGGACTTGGCACTGGTGGTGATGATGGGGTTTCCCAGCTTTTGCACCAGCTCCATGCAGATGGCGTGATCAGGCACCCGGATGCCTGCGGTCTTCCTGTTGGTGAGCATGATCTTGGGCACCAGCTTGGACCCTTCCAGCACAAAGGTGTAAGGGCCCGGTAAAAGGCGTTTCATGGTCTTGTAGGCATAGTTGCTCACCTTGGCGTAGTCGGAAATGTTCTTCAAATCCGAACAGATGAAGCTGAAGGGTTTGGAAGGATTCCTCTTCTTGATGCGGTAGACCCTCTGGATGGCCTTCTTGTTCATGATGTCGCATCCCACGCCGTAGAAGGTGTCCGTGGGATACGCGATCACTCCTCCTTCTTTGAGGATCTCCACGGCCCGGGCTATGAGCCGGGGTTGGGGGTTTTCGGGATTGATGGAGATAAGCATGGAGGGTGAGTCCTTTCCAGAGATTCCATTTCAGCTTCAGCCGCACCGGCTGTCAGGTGGGCCGAGCCGGATTTCAGGGATGTATTTTGGGAGCGGAGAGCAGGATTGTCAACGGTTCTCAGGGGAAAAACCAGGAAACCTTCCCAGGCTCGAGGAATTTCCCGGCCTCCAATTTGGCCAGGGCAGAGGCGTTATCCGAAAAATCTTTACGAAGGAGGATAAGGCTGTTGTGATCCTCATAGGCCAGGACCCATCCGGACGATTGCTCCGAAGCCTTGGCCAGATCCTTCAATCCGGGCATGCGGGGAGCCAGGGAAATTCCGGCGGCAGGGTATTTGGCCAAAAGGTTCATCCAGGCCAGGGGGCTGGTTTGGGATGCCAGGTGGTTCTGGATAACCTTTTCCGGATACACGGTTCGGAAACGGCCGTCTATGCTCACCCTGGATTCCGGCAGGTTCCAGATGGCGAATTCCCCCCAGTCAAAGGGCAGCAGAAGATTTCCGTGAATCCCGTTGATGTTCATGAAACGGGCGGCGCGCACCGGGTAGACCCGGGGGTCAACGAGGATTCGGAAATGGGTCTCCCTGTAAGGCCGGCTTCCGGCTACCAATTGGAAGGCCACGGCCACGGCCAGGAGCACGGCCATGGTGTACCAGTTCAGAGCGGTGAGGGTCAGGCGGGGATATTTTTCCCGGGCCCGGACGGCCAGTCTGCTAAAATGAACTACGAGAAAAGGTGCGGCTGCCATGGCGAAAAAGGGCATATGTCTCTGGTGCCGAAGGGCAGCGAAGATAGTGAGGGCGATGCCCGCCACCTCCCACCCCCGGATGGATTTTCTCCTTACAATCCATAGAATGAGGAAGAGGGCAATCAGGCCTTTCAAACCCAGGAAGGAGGTCCCCAAAAGGGAGACCGGTGCCCACTCCGTTATGTCCCTTGATGCTGAAAGGCTTTGGGAAAGGAAGAGGTGGAGCTTGTAGCCATAGGGATTGGCCAGGGTGGCAGCCAGGCAGGCCAGAAACCAGGCCCACAGGTCCGCGAAAGCCGAGTCTTTTTTTCGGAAAACAACCCGGGAAAAGGTTTGCCAGGAGGCCACGACGAAAAAATAAGCCAAGCCCATGAGGAAGCCCCCGTGGAGGTTCACCCAAAGGGCCGTGATAATGGGCAGCAAGAAAAGGCGGTCCTTGCCCCGGATCAATTTTTCGTGGATAAGAAGGACGAACAGGGCAAAGAAGAGGAAGGAAAAAATCTGGGGGCGGACCATAAAACCGGGGGCTATGGTGGCGACGGCGGGCACCATGACCAGGGCAAAGGCCAGGGGCAGGTGGGGTCTCGTGCGGCAAGTGGCCCAGACCACACCAACCAGGATCAGCCCCACCAGGAGCTTGCCCAAAAGAAGTCCGGCGCTGCCCAGAGAATTCCAGACGGAATAAAAAATCAACTCGGTGAGCCACTCGTGGTTGATCCAGGTATGCCCCAAAGCGGTGAAGGAATAGGGGTCTGTTTTCGCCAGCGCTCCGGCTTCCAAAAGATGTTGGCCGAAAATCACGTGTCCCCATAGATCCGGGTCCACGGTGATGTAGCCGAACAGCCAAAAGGCGGAAGTAAAAGCAAAAAGGCGGGAGAATAGGGCGGTGAGCCGTTGAGCTCGTTCCGTGGAGGTGAAGACCGCGCGTGAGATCATGAGGCATCCATGGGTTTTGAGGACTTCCTGAATATGACCATCTCTTTACCATGGACTCGGCCATAGAAAAAGTTGTTCCTTTCAGTTGGCTTGACACCCATCGCCGGGGCGGGTCATAACAAGCCGACGGGAAAACCCTTGAAAAAATGAGGATCGAAAATCGGCCATGGATCCGGAAACCATCTTTCGACAATTGAAGGAGCTTGCCGAGAGCCTGGGCATTGCCATTCGGGAAAGGGTTCTGGGTCCCGGACCCATCCGGGTCCAGAGCGGCTTGTGCAGAGTCCGGGGAAACCTGGTTCTGGTTCTGGACAGGAAGCTCGTCCTCAGAGAGAAAATCGCCATCCTGGCGGAATCCATCAATGCCATGGCCACGGATGAAATCTTCGTGGTCCCGGCTCTCCGGGAAGCCCTGGATGAGCACCCCGCATCGCCCCGGAAAACCATCCCCGAAGAACACCCCGATTTTTTAAAAGAAACCGAAGACCCGGCTTAGATTCCGCGCTGTTTCTGAGTTTTTGGGGAGAGGGCGCTTTGGTCGGAACCCGCGCAGAGACGTCCGGGGTGGCCGGGGAAACCATGTTTTTTAAAGACTTATAAAGTTAACATAATATCTATTATCGGACGTTATCAATATAGGCATCTAAGGGGGGCTCCGCGTTCCGGCCCCTGAATCCGGGAAACGGCGTGGCTGTTGAAGTTGAAGCACCGGCCAAAAGATGCTAACCAGAATCGGGCGTTTTTCATTCCCGCCTTCCGCGCCATGACCGAACTCGCCTCGTATGGCAAAATGGCAAAATGGCAAAAAAGTCCCGTTTTTTGGAATCCAAACCATGAGAACCTCTATCCGGCCCGTTCTTCGAAAAATCCACACGGTCAGGGAACTGACCCACATGATCCGGGAGAAAATAGAGGAGTCCTTTCCCTACGTGTGGGTGACCGGTGAGGTTTCCGAAATGAAGCAACCGGTTTCCGGGCACCTCTATTTCACCTTCAAGGATGAGTCCGCCCGCATACGCGCGGTGATGTTCAAGGGGCATTTCCAAAAGCTGAAATTCGCCCTGGAGGACGGCCTTTCCGTCATTGCCCTGGGCCGGGTCAGCGTGTACGAGGCCCGGGGCGATTA
The DNA here is from genome assembly GCA_018829095.1 of Pseudomonadota bacterium. Lineage (GTDB taxonomy): Bacteria > Desulfobacterota > Desulfobacteria > Desulfobacterales > Desulfatibacillaceae > JAHJUF01. The sequence continues at coordinate 5,990 of JAHJUF010000330.1, forward strand.
CCAGCTTTTGGTGGAACACCTGGAACACGCCGGAACCGGCGTCCTGGCCCTGGCCTTCGAGCAACTGAAAAAAAAGTTTTCCGATGAGGGCCTTTTCGATGAAAAACAAAAACAGCCGCTTCCCTTCATTCCCCGGAAAATCGCCGTGGTGACCTCCCCCACGGGCGCGGTCATCCACGACATCCTCCACATTTTGGAACGCCGATTTCCCCATGTCCACGTCCAGATCGTCCCGGTTAAGGTCCAGGGCTCCGAGGCGGCGGGCGAAATCGTCCGGGCCCTGGAATTCCTGAACCAGCTGGGCCAAGCGGACATCATCATCCTGGCCCGGGGCGGCGGATCTTTGGAGGATCTGGCCCCTTTTAACGCAGAAGCCGTGGGCCGGGCTGTTTTCGCCTCCAAAATCCCCCTTATTTCCGCCGTGGGCCATGAAACGGACTATACCATTGCCGATTTCTGTGCGGACGTCCGGGCTCCCACCCCCACGGCTGCGGCCCAGATGGCCGTGCCTGAACGGGACGCGCTGCTGGCTTCCGTTTCCTCCCTGACCCGACAGCTTGGCCAGGCCTGGGACCGCTTGATTCAGGGCCGCCGAAAAAATCTGGACGATTTTTCCCGCAGGTTGAGGCATCCGGGCCGCCAGGTCCAGGACAGGCTTCTTCGGGTGGATGACCTGAGCTTCCGGCTGGACGGGGCCATGGGACGCGATCTCAAATTCCGCAGGGAACGGTTGGCCCGGATCAAGGACCGGCTCCATGGGTTTTCTCCCCGAAAAGCCTTGGAAAATCGTAAAGTTCTGGTTGAAAGAAACCGCGAAAAGCTCCAACATGCGATGGCAAAGCGCATGGCTCAGGAGCAATCCCGAATGGAGCAGTCCTCGGCCCGGCTTGCCGCCCTCTCCCCCTTGGCTGTGCTGGCCCGCGGATACAGCATCACCCGCATACCGGACACAGGCGAAGTCGTCCGGTATGCGGATCAGGCCGGGCCCCGAACCCTGGTGGATGTTCTGCTCCACCAAGGAACGCTCAAATGCCGCGTGGAGGAATCGAAAGGCGATCCGGTAAAATCATGAAGGAACCCACCTTTGAAAAGGCCATGGAAAAACTGGAGGCCATTGTGAATCTCCTGGAAAAGGGAGATCTCCCCTTGGAGGAGTCCCTGGCCAAGTTCGAGGAAGGCATGCGCCTTTCCCGGTTGTTGAGCGGCAAGCTGGACGAGGTGCAAAAAAAGATCAGCCTGCTCATTCAAGAACCCGGCGGTGACGTTCGGGAA
>JAHJUF010000331.1 GCA_018829095.1 Pseudomonadota bacterium
GGAACTCCGGGGCGAATGGGGCGCGGAAGGCCGGCCGGTGGTCCTTTCGGCGGCCATGTTCCGGGATGACGTGAAGACCCGGGGCCTGGAGTTCCTCATCAGGGCCTGCGGGGCCCTTTCGGACGCGGGCCTGGACTTCCTCCTGGTCCTGGCCGGGGACGGGGTCATGCGCGGCCGCCTGGAGGCCCTGGCAAAGCGCGTGCTTCCGGGCCGGGTCCGGTTCCTGGGCCGGGTGGGCCGGGAGCGCATGGCCGCCTGTTACAGCGCGGCGGAGGTTTTCGCCTTTCCCGGCATCCGGGAGTCCCTGGGCATGGTGTACCTGGAGGCTCAGTCCTGCGGCCTGCCTGTGGTGGCGTTTGATAACGGAGGCATTCCCGAGGTGGTGGAAAACAACGTCACCGGCTTTCTGACGCCCCCCATGGAAACCGTGGCGTTCGCCACGGCCCTGGCCCGCCTGATTCTGGATCCGAACCGGGCCCGGTCCATGGGCCGGGCCGGAGCCGCCCGGGTCCGGGCGGTCCATGACTCCGCCCAAAACTACCTCACTGTGGAACGGGTGCTTTTGGAAACTGTGGAAAAGGCGGGGATCAGCCAGAGGGGGGAGTGAAATGCCTGAGGGCATGGGAAAATCGGCCCGGGCCGTGTTTCAAAAAGACAGGAATTTTGACAACCGCTCCAATGCCCCATCCACGTAATTTTTTTTCAGAACCAGAACGCCGCGACTCCGGCGGCCACCACGGGAATGGTGAAGTTGTCGTTGATGCGCTGGCTGAAAAGCTCGGTGGCCGCGCCGGAGAGGGCGGCGGCCAGGGACACGGCAACGCGGGCGCCCCATCCCATTTCCGGGACGGCAAGGGCCAGAAAGACATAGGAAACCACCAGGGAGGCCAGGGCGAAGGCGGAGGTTCCAGCCACGCTTTTTTCCCGCCAGAGCTTGACCCGGCCCCAGCGGCGGCCCATCACGGAGGCCGCCGGGTCGCCGAAGGCCAGGACCAGGATGCCAATTTCCAGGGCGGTTTTGGGGGTCATGGAGGTCATGAGGGTCAGGGCGGCCAGGTACCAGGTGGAGCTGTTCACCCGGAAGCGCTCGTGGGGCCGCGCGATGATCCCGAACACCTTGTCCACCAGGAAATCGTTGAACCGTTCGGAAAACTTCCGGGAAACCTCCAGGAACGTGAAGACGCCCAGGGTGGTGAGGAGGATCGCCATGGCCTGGCCATGGGTGAGGACGAGCTCGTAGAGCACGACGGCCACGACGCCTAGGCTCATGTGGAAGGCGTTGCGGTAATAGTTGAGGGGCTTCAGGTGCCGGAACTCCGGCGTGCCGGCCGGGAACGGGATCTTCAGGTCCTTCACCGTGAGGAGGAGTTTTTCGTAGATCCGGGAAAGGGATCGGCCCATCTCCTTCAAGCGCCGGGCATTGGGGGTGCCCGAAAGCTCCCGAGAGTATTCCCGGACCTTTTCCATCATTTCGTCCAGGAGGCGGGACAGGGAACTCCGGGTTTCGGAGAGCTCCGTCTGGATCCGGGCGCAATAGTCGGACACGTCCCCGCAATAATCCAGGATCATGACGGACCAGCGCCGGTCCCGGGGCCGGGGCCGCTGGATCTTCAGCACGAAGGTGTAGAGCCGTCCGGTGAAGGCGGAAAGGGATTCGGCCAGCTGACCATCGTTGTTGGGCACGGCTTCCATTTTTTCTTTCCTTCACGCCGGGGACTGGCGGGGCTATTCGGCACGATGGGGATCGGGCCCTCCCATGGGCCTGTTCCTGCCCGGGGTGGGAACCCTCGGCCGGGCCAGCCTGCGGGGTCCATCCCGAAAAATACCTAGTATCTTATCACGGACCGGAGGACGGGCTCAACCACCCCCATGAAAAATTGCCGCTTTTTTTGCGGAAGCGGAAAAGGAGCGGCCATGGGGGGGGAGCAGCCCCCCCCAAGGAGAGAACGCCGTTCCTTTCCGGCGGGCTGTCACAACATTGCGTCAAAAGGAGAGGAATTCGCCTTGTCCTGAAAACAGGAAAAGCGCCTCACCGGGCACAAAGGACGGTAACGGGGAAACAGCTCCCGAAAGGTTGCTTTTCCTTTCCTTGTCAAATGCCCTTGACAGAAAGAACGATGCCGGTTATCTTATGCAAGGTTAAATCATCGTTCCAGGAAACCGTTTGGTTTTTTCGCAAGCTCCGGAATGTTGTTCCGGGGCTTTTTTTATGGAATCCACCCCCAACCTTTTCAATGCGGGAAGGGTTCCGCCAACACCTAGAAGGAAGCAGTGCATGGATTTTCAGGGTTTTTCGTTTCATCCCTCCGTTATGGCCGGAGTCGCCGCGGCGGGCTACGCAACACCGACTCCCATCCAGAAGCAGGCCATAGGTCCGGTCATGCAGGGCGCTGACGTCATGGGCCTGGCCCAGACCGGCACGGGCAAGACCGCCGCATTCGCCCTACCCATTCTCCACCGTCTCATGACCGGCCCCCGCCAACGGATCAGGGCCCTGGTCATGGCCCCCACTCGGGAGCTGGCCGAGCAGATCCGCCGGGACATGGACAGCCTCGGGAAAAACACCCGATTGAAAAGCGTGTCGGTTTACGGCGGCGTGGGCATCAGCCCTCAAGCCGTCAAGCTGAAGCGTCATGCGGAGATCGTGGTGGCCTGCCCGGGGCGCCTCCTGGACCATATCGGCCGGGGCAACGTGGACCTGTCGGCCCTGGAGGTCCTGGTTATCGACGAGGCTGACCAGATGTTCGACATGGGCTTTTTCCCGGACATCCGACGCATCCTATCCCACCTGCCCAAAAAGCGCCAGACCCTCATGTTCTCGGCCACCATGCCGACGGAGATCCGGCACCTGGCCAAGGATGTCCTTACCGACCCCGTCATGGTCCAGGTTGGGATCGCGGCCCCGGCAGAGACCGTGCGCCACGCCATCTATCCCGTGACCCAGGGCCGCAAGACCCAGCTTCTCCTGGAGATGTTGCAAGCGTCGGACACCGGTTCCGTCCTGGTCTTCACCCGGACCAAGCACCGGGCCAAGCGTCTGGGAGAACAGCTTTCCCGGGCCGGTCACGCCTGCTCCTCCATCCAGGGGAACCTTTCCCAGGGCAAGCGCCAGGCGGCTCTGGACGGCTTCCGCGCCGGAACGTACCGCATCCTGGTGGCCACGGACATCGCAGCCCGGGGCATCGATGTGAGCGGGGTGTCCCATGTCATCAACTACGACATGCCGTCCACCCC
>JAHJUF010000332.1 GCA_018829095.1 Pseudomonadota bacterium
AGGAAAAAGGCCCCGGCCTCCTGGTGGGTGCCCGAAAACACATCCCTTTCCACCACCTGCACGGAGATGTTCCGCTTCCTGGCGAGTTCCAGAGCATAGTTGTAGTCATCCGGGGCGTGGGCGGCAAGGACCAGTTTGCCCACGTCATGGATGAGCCCGCAGGTGAAGGCCCGGCTCACCAGGAGATCCGAGGGGTCCTCCCGTTGGGCGATGCGGGACGCCGCCAGGGCCACATGCATGCCGTGGCGGTAGAGGTCCTCGAACATCCGGGGGTGGCGGCCCCATACGCTGGCGGGGTTTTTCTCCATCACGGCGTCCAGGATGGGGGAAAGGACGTCCAGCCCCAAAAGCGCGGCGGCCTGGCGGGCGTCCCCCACTTCCCGGGCGATGCCCCAGTACTCCGAGTTGGCGAGTTGGAGGATCTTCACCGTCAGGGCCGGGTCCTGGTGGATGAGGTCCGCCACCCGGGCCAGGCGGGGGGCGTCTTGGGCCATTTCCCGCATGATGGCCGCCATGACCGTGGGCCGGGGGGGCAGAAACTCGATGCGGGACGCCATGGCCCGCAGGCCCCGGTCCGGCAGGAGCGCCTTGTACCCGATGTTCCTTTCCACGGTGGACACCAGCACCTCCCGGGCGCAGGGCTTGGACAGGTACAGATGGGCCACGGAGGAGGCCTTCAGCATGGCCTCCTTTTCCGAGTGCCCGGAAAGGCAGATGCGGGAGGCCCCGGGCTGGCGCTCACGGGCGTATTCCAGGACCTGGGCCCCGTCCATCTCGGGCATGCGCATGTCGCAGACGATGACGTCCATGGGGTTCACGTCCAGGATCTCCAGGGCCTGGCGGCCGCTGTGGGCGAAAAAGAGGCGCCACTCGCCCCTTTTTTCCCGCAGGACCCGCCTGAATCCGTCCAGGACCCGGGCCTCGTCGTCCACGAACAGAACGTTGGCTTTTTCCGGCATGCTGTCGACCCTCAGGCTTCCTGGACCTTCAGGGGGAGCCGGATGAAAAACGTGGTCCCCTTGCCGATTTCGGACTCGTACTCGATGGTTCCGCCATGTTTGTCCACGACCATGGTGTGGGCGATGGCCAGGCCCTGGCCCGAACCCTGGCCCACCTCCTTGGTGGTGAAGAAGGGGTCGAAGATCCGGTTGCCCACGTCCTCGGGGATGCCCGCCCCGGTGTCCGCGATGCGGATTTGGGCCCATTCGCCGTCGTGGCTGGTGGTGATGGCGATGACGCCCTTTTCCCTGGCCCCCTTCCGGGTTACATCGGCAATGGCGTGGGCCGCGTTGATGATCATGTTCAGGATCACCTGGTTCAGCTCCCCGGACACGCAGGGCACCAGGGGCATGTCCGGGGCGAAGGCCGTATGGATCTCGGCCATGTACTTCCATTCGTTCCGGGCCACGGTGATGGTGGTTTCGATGGCCTGGTTGATGTCCGTGGGGGTCTTGGTCTCCGGGCCCGGGTGGGCGAACTGCTTCATGGACCGCACGATGCGGGACACCAGTTCGATGCCCTCCAGGGTCTGGGCCATGGCCTTGGGCCCCTCCCGGCGGAGATACTCCACATCCAGCAGGTCCACGGCCTCGTCCACCAACCGGATCTTTTCAGGGGAAAGAGTCCCGGCCCGGGCCGCGGAAAGGACCTCCTCGTGGAGGCGAAGCGCCGCCGTGAGATCCGTGAAGGCGTCCATGACGAAACGGGTGTTGTCCCCCACGTACTGGAGGGGGGTGTTGATCTCGTGGGCGATGCCCGCCGTGAGCTGGCCCAGGGACTCCAGCTTCTGGGCCTGGAAGAGCTGTTTTTCCAGGCCCTTCCTCTCCGTGATGTCCGTGACCACGGCGAAGTCCTCCAGGGACGGTTCGTTTCCCTCGCCGTGGCGCGTGGGGCTGATGAGGGTATAGACCTTGCGGTCGTCGGCCCGGTTCCACACCAGCTCGAAGGAGCGATCCCCGCCACCGGAAAGCCCCTGTTTTTCCAAAATTTTCTGGTTGTCCTCGTCCAGGAAGTCCCGGATGCTGCGGCCCACCACCCGGCCCGGGGGCAGGTTCAAAAGATCGCAGAACCGCCGGTTGGCGTAGGTGAACCGGCCGTCGCTGTTGGCCACGAACAGGCCTTCGTTCAGGGTTTCCACCAGGGCCCGGTAGCGCCGCTCGCTTTCCAGGAGCGCCTTCTGGCGCCGGGCCACCAGGTTTTCCACCTCTCCCTTGAAGGCCTGCTTGTCCTTTTCCAGCTGGCGCCGGCCCATGGCGGCCAGGATGTGGGAAAACATCTGGGCCGCGTCAAAAGGCTTGGGGAGAAAGCCGTCCGCCCCGCTCTCCAGGCACAGGCGCATGAGCTCCGGGTCCTCCTGGACGCCCATCATGACCACAGCCGAGTCAGGGCCCGCCGCCCGGACATCCACCAGAAACTCCAGATCCTGCTCCGGGGGAGTGCCCAACTGGGCGAGGACCACATCGAAGGGCCTGGCGGCCAAAAGTTTCCTGGCCTCCTCCCGGTCGGCTGCCGGGGCGCAGGTCCAGCCCTCCCGCGCCAGGTACTCCTTCAACACGGCGCGCACGCAGGACTGGGAGTCCATGGCCAGAACTTCCGTCAAGCGGCGCCTCCTTGGGAGCGGGTTCTGGGAAGGGCCGGCGGGACCGGTTTCACACCACCGAAAAAACCCCTGCCCATACAAAACGACTGCAAACAAATACTATTCTTTTTACCACCTTTATCTCTTTTCATGCAATGTTTTTCCCCCCTGGCCGGGCGCGGGTTTGGGCTTTGGCTTTTCCTCATGTTTTGGTATAATGGCGAACGGAAATCCCATGCGCCTTCCCGGGCCTTTCGAAAGAGCCATGCACACCGACATCCTTGACTCCATGGACAAAACGGAACTCCGCCGGTACCTCGAGTTCCTCCTGTGGCACTACCGGGTGGTGGACTCCTTCTGGTTCATCGAGGTGGACAGGCTGTATGGCCAGTCTGCGGCCGAAAAAATCAACGAGGAGGTCTGGGCCCGGACCGCCCCCATGGCGGCCAGGGATCTCCTGTCCCGATTCGAAATCCGGGAAAAGGGTCTGGAGGGTTTTTCCCGCCTTCTTTCCCTGTACACCTGGACGATCCTCATCGGTTACCACATGGAAATGAAGGAGGACGGCCTTCTTCTCACCGTGCCATCCTGCCCCACCCAGGAGGCCAGGAAAAAACGGGGCCTTTCGGAATACGCCTGCCGGGAGATGCACCGGCGGGAGTTCGAAGGCCTGGCGTCCGTGGTGGACGAACGCATCCGGGTCCAGTGCCTGTTCGCGCCGCCCGACCCTCATCCTCAAGACACCTATTGCCAATGGCGATTCTTCCTATCCGACTGACCGCGCGCCTTGAGGGCCGCCGGGCGGGCCTGCTCCTCCTCCTGATCCTGGGGGCTGTGGCGTGGTGCCCCCCTTCCCTGGCCGGGGTGGCCCCCCATCCTGAAGACCCTCGGCCCGCCCAGGTCTTCACGCTCCCCTGGGGCCCCATTCCCGAGCCCCCTCGCGATGCTCCCCCCAAGCCGGTCCTGCAAATCACTCCCCAGCCCCTGCCGGAGGACAGCCAGATCCCCTTTTTTTCCGGCGATCCCCCGGCCCTGGACCGGCCCGGGTTCGCCCGGGCCGTGGCCGAAAGCTACAGCATGGCCCGGACCTGGTTCGTGAAAAGCATCTCCGCAGACGTCATCTTCCCTTACTACTTCGACCCCATCCAGGGGGTGTTCGCCTATTCCAACAGCATGATCCGCCAACTCATGGCCTCCCGGCTCCTGGCTGAAATGGCTGTCGAGGACCCCGAAATCCTTCCCCTTCACCGGAAGAACCTGGATTTCATCATGAAGTACTGGTTTCGGGAAGACGAAAAGGGCTTCGGATTCATTTACTACGACAACGAGTCCGAGTTGGGGGCCAACGCCATGGCCTTAAGGACCCTCTGCGTCAGCCCCTTTTATGAGGAAAATGCGGAAAAGGCCGAGAAGCTGGCCCTGGGCATCGTGTCCCTGGTGGAGGCAAACTACTCCTTTTTCCCCTTCTACGCCGAGCCCAGGTACCGCTACGACCCGGATTACACCCTGGCCTACTTCTCCGGGGAAGCCCTCCTGGCCCTGGTGGAGTTCGCGGAAAAGACCGGCCGGGAGGAGTACTGGGAACTGGCGGCCCGGGTCCAGGACCATTACCTGGACCGGTACGTGACCCATCTTTCCGAAAACTACTACCCAGCCTACGTGCCCTGGCACACCTTCTCCCTGTTCCTCCTCTGGGAACACTACGGCCGCCCGGAATACGCCCGGGCCATCTTCGCCTTGAACGACAAGCTCCTGGAAATCCAGCAGATGAGATTCCACGCCGGCCGCTTCCTGGACCAGCACCCCGGCCGACCCGCCGGAACACACTCCTCCTCGGACGGGGTGTTCACCGAATCCCTGGCCTATGCCCTGGACCTTGCCCAACGCCAGAACGACCGGACCCATATGGAACGCTACCTCCGGGCCCTGGCCTTGGCGGCAAACAACCTCATCCGGCTCCAGTTCCGCACCGTGCCGGAAAAAAGCGGCGTGCCTGCGGGCCTCATCCTGGGGGCCATTCGGTCGGACGCCGTGAATCCGGGCATCCGCATAGACTCCATTCAGCACACCATGGACGCCTACCGCAAACTCTTGAAGCTGCTGAAGATTCCGGAAACCCAGGCATCGAACGGCCCGGGGACGGGGCCATGAGAAAAAATCAGGGGAAAGGATTCTCGTAAGGAACCCTCCCCGAGGATAGGGACAGGAAGAGGCTCCAGGCCCGGGTCTGCCACGCCTGGTACTTGAACCGGATCACCAGCGCGGACAAACCCTGCTTCATGAGCCCCCCTCCCCTCCCGCGCCGGACTGGGGGCCCGCCTCCTTCACCCCCAGGGCCGCCAGGAGCATCTCCATGGGGCAGACCTTGGTGAAGGCGCTCTGGAAGAGGCTGGCCCCCACCAGGGCGGTGACCAGGTGCCACCAGGGGCTCCAGAGATGTCCCAGAGCCAGGGTGACGAGGACGATGGACCCGGCCATAGCGCGGATGGTTTCTTCCCTTTTCATGAATCAGCCCTTTCCCTGGCTTTTTGGCAAACAAAGGGACTTCCCCTGCCCCCCGGCGTTCTTGTCATCTTTCCGCCAAACCCCCGGCTGGCCAATGGGGTGAACCGCGTATTCCCAAGAGCGTTTCCCCGTATTTTCCGCCCCTGCCTCCGGGTCGCCATGCGTTGGCCCCAAGAACCCGAATTCCTGTGGAAACTCCGGAGAGCGTTGCCTTTCCATCAAGGAGATGGAGCTTTTCTCAGCCGGCCTGGCCTTGAACCTTTTTCTTCCCGTTCCCCGGGAACCGGGGGCAGGAAACCAGGCATCGGGTGCAGGCGATGCCGTAGTGACCAAAGAGGTTGTAGGCGAAAAGCTCCATGAGCCGGGTGAGGCGAGGGCTTTTGGCCAGGACCTTCTTCATGGGGGGCAGGAGGCGCGCCGGAGGCAGGAGCACGTGGCGGATGCAGTTGCCCATGCAGCGCATCTTGTCCACCCGGCCGTGGTCAATGGCCCCCACAGGGCAGGCCTGCTGGCAGATGTTGCATTTCTCCGGGCACAGGCCGGAAAAGTTCCCGGGTCCTGGGGCGGGCCATTCCATGGTGGTGATGAGCCCCCCCAGGCGCAGCACGTTGCCGTGCTCAGGGTGGATCAACAGCGAATTCTTGCCCATGAGCCCCAGGCCCGCCTCCACGGCCGCGTGCTTCAGGGAGAAAACGCCCCGGGGCTCGCCGTCCACGAACCGCAAGGGCGCGTAGGAAGGCACCGGGAGCGATGCGAACCCCTGGCGCTCCATGGCCAGGCAGGCAGCGGAGGCCGCCTCATCCATGAGGCCGTAGTAGGCGGCAAAAGCGTTCACGTAAAAGGCGTTGTCATAGGCCTTTTCCGTCTGGAACACGGACACAGGAAGGGGCCGGGCCATGATCAGGACGGTTTTCGCCCCGGGCAAAAGGTCCGAGGGCCGGAAACCCGGGGGCGCGGTTTCGTCCAGCCGGGCGGCGCTGGCAGCCCCGGAAATGGGGATGCCCCGGGCCTCGAAGAGGTCCAGGACCTCCTCCATGAGCTTCACGGTCTTTTCGGTGTCGGGTTGCGTCATGCGGGCGTTCCTTTCCTTGCTCCGGGAGGTCCGTATTCCACTTCCATGAGAAAAAGCCCCTGGGGCGGGGCCGTGGGGCCTGCCAGGGCGCGGTTTTTGGAGGCCAGGATGCCCGGGATGGCCTCGGGGTCGATTTTTCCAGCCCCCACCTCTTTCAGGGTGCCCACCAGGTTCCGCACCATGTAGCGCAAAAACCCGTCAGCCCGCACCTGAAAGGTGAGCCGGTTGTCTTCAGCCTCCAGGCGGGAGAGGGACACCGTGCGCACCGTGGTGGTCCGTGGGCTGCCGACGCCTTCAAAGGCCGCGAAGTCGTGGGTGCCCAAAAAATGCCCGGCAGCCCGCTCCATGGCAAAAACGTCCAGGCTCCGGTGGATGTGCCAGGAGTACTGCCGGCCCACGGCGGGCCGGGTGCCCCCGTGGGCCATATGGTAGGCGTAGAGCTTGCTTACCACGTCGTAGCGCGCGTGGAACCCAGGAGGGGCCTCGGCGCATTCCCGGATCACGATGTCCGGGGGCAGGAGGCTGTTGCCGCCCCGGAGGAGCTGGTCCGGCTCCATGTTCGTTTCGCAGGTGAAATGGGCCACCTGGCCCAGGGCGTGGACCCCGGCGTCCGTGCGGCCCGAACCGTGGACCGTCACCGCCTGGCCGGAAAGGGTGGAGAACACCTCCTCCAGGGCCCCCTGGATGCTGGGGTCAACAGCCTGTCGCTGCCATCCGCACCAAGCGGCGCCATCGTACTCCACGGTGATGCGAAAAGTCCTGGGCATGGGGCTTTTTCCAAAAAAGGATTTGCCACGCAGGTTACCCGCATGAAGGCGAATGGGAAAGAGGAAAAGGGGGGAGGCGAATCCCGCCGCGCCGCCCTTTTCATCCCCGGGAAAGGCGTGTAAACTTCTCCACGGTCGAAGCGCCCCGCCTTTCCGCATTCCCGGGATACCGAAAGACCGGGGTCGCCTTCAAGCTCAAATCCCGGGAAAAGAGGGGCCGCTCATGGCTGGAACCCATGAATTCCAAATCACCACCAGGCTTTCGACCGACGCCGGGACCGTGTGGGACCACGCCTCATCGCCGGAGGGCATCGCCCGGGAGCTTGCCCCCTGGATGAAGATGACCTTCCCGGCCTGGGCCCGGAAGCTGACCCCGGAAACCGTGACCCCGGGGAAAAAGCTCTTCCGGAGCTGGATTCTGCTTTTCGGGCTCCTTCCCGTGGAGTTCGACGACCTCACCATCATGGCCATCGACCCCCCCCGGCGGTTCCTGGAGCGGTCCCGGATGCTTTCCCTGTCCCTGTGGCAGCATGAACGCATCGTGGAACCGGACAACCACGGATGCACGGTGACGGACCGCCTGGCCTTCACCCCCAAAATCCCGGGAACCGGCCCCCTGGCCCGAACCCTGGTGAAACTCCTCTTCACCCACCGCCACCGTCGGCTGAAGGGGATATTCGGGGGATAGGGCGGTTGTCAAAAGGATGGCTTTTGCAAAAAAGGGTCCGGAAGGCGCTCCCCCCTTTTCCAAAGGGGGGGCGGGGGGATTCGTTGGAAAAGCCGCGCTACAGGGATTCATCCCCCGGCCTTCCATGGGATGAAGGGGGGATTTTTCCCGCAAACATGGACGCATCAATCCGAGAATGGCTTTCCCGCCCCGAGGACTTCGCCGCCCGGTTCGGGATGGACGCCAGGGGCGTGGCCCGCGCCACGGCGGGGCATCCGGCCCTGGTGAACCCCTATTTCCTGTCCCTGATCCGCTCGGCGGACGACCCCCTGGGCCGCCAGGTGGTGCCCGATCCCCGGGAGGCGGACGACCCGTCCGGCCCGGACCCCCTGGCCGAGGAATCCATGTCCCCTGCCCCGGGCCTGGTGCACCGCTACCCGGACCGGGTGCTGCTTTTGGCGGAAACCCGGTGCGCTGTGCGCTGCCGGTACTGCATGAGGAAACGCCTGGCCGGGGAGAGCGCCCCGGACCCGGGCCCGGCCCTGGCGTACATCCGGGACAACCCAGGCGTCCGGGAGGTGATCCTCTCGGGCGGCGATCCCCTCATGATGGAGACGGGCCGCCTGGAAGACCTCCTGGCCCGGTTGAAGGCCATCCCCCACGTGGAGGTCCTGCGCATCCACAGCCGGGTCCCCGGGGCGCTGCCGGAACGCATCAGCCCGGACCTGGCGGCCATGCTGGCCCGGTTCCACCCCCTGTACGTGAACATCCAGTTCAACCATCCGGCCGAACTGACCCCCCAGGCGGGCCGCGCCTGCGGCCTTCTGGCGGAGACGGGCATCCCCCTGGGCTCCCAGACCGTGCTCCTGGCCGGGGTGAACGACCGGGCCGAAACCCTGGCCGCCCTCTTCCGGGGACTTCTTGCCCTCCGGGTCCGGCCCTACTATCTCCACCACCTGGACCGGGTGCCGGGCACGGCCCATTTCCAGGTCCCCCTGTCCCGGGGACTGCGCATCCTGGAGGATCTCCGGGGGCGGCTCCCCGGCATCGCCGTGCCCCAATACATGGTGGACCTCCCCGGCGGCGGGGGCAAGGTCCCGGTGACGCCCCGGTACATCCTGGGGAGGCAGGGGGGCGCGTGGCTCATCCGGGACGTGGACGGACGGGTTGTGCGGGTCCCGGAGGACGGATGACGAGAGGGTTTTGCATTCCCCTCAAGGATGCCCTATTATCAAAAATGCAGGGATGAACCCTTTGGAGGAAATTCGTCAGATGCTCACCGAGGCCCAGAAGCTGGACGCCCTGGCCGGACTGGGAGTGGAGCTGAACCAGGTCCGGGATCTCGACGTGCTCATGGAGAAGATCCTCAGCCTGGCCCGGCGCTTCCCCAATGCGGACGCAGGTTCCATCTACATCCGCCGGGAAGGCTTCCTGGATTTTTCCTACACCCAGAACGACACCCTCAAGGCCCGCCAGCCCCACGGCAAACTCATCTACTCCACCTTTTCCATTCCCGTGGACAAGACCTCGGTGGCCGGGTACGTGGCCGCCACGGGCCGGCTCCTGAACATCCCTGACGTGCACGAGATCCCCCCCACAGCCCCCTACGGGTTCCACAAGGAGTTCGACGACGCCACGGGCTTTCGCACCCGGTCCATGCTCACCCTGCCCATGGTCCAGGCCTCGGGAGAGGTCATGGGCGTGCTCCAGGTCATCAACGCCATGGACGAGGCCGGAAGAGTCGTGCCCTTCACGGCTGAAGGCGAACGAATGCTCTCCCATTTCGCCAGCATCGCCGCCGTGGCCCTGACCCGGGCCCAGATGACCCGGGCGCTCCTTCTTCGCATGATCCGTATGTCCGAAATGCGGGACCCAAAGGAGACCGGGGCCCACGTGAACCGGGTGGGGGCCTATAGCCTGGAGGTTTACGAGGCCTGGGCCCAGCTCCACGGGATTCCCCACGAAGAGGTGGAGAACAACCGGGACACCCTGCGCATGGCAGCCATGCTTCACGATGTGGGCAAGGTGGCCATTTCCGATCTGATCCTCAAAAAGCCCGGCCGGTTCAACCACGAGGAATACGAGACCATGAAGCAGCACACCGTCCTGGGGGCCCGGCTCTTTCAGGACGCCCAGTCGGACTTCGACCGGGCCGCGGCCCTGGTGGCCGCCAATCACCACGAGCGATGGGACGGCCAGGGCTATCCCGGCCATGTGGACATCACCACGGGGCGGCCCCTGCCGGGCCAGGCGGCCCCGGCGGGAGGGGCCCTGGGCAAGCGGGGGGAGGAAAGCCCTCTCTTTGGCCGCATCGTGGCCGTGGCGGACGTGTATGACGCCCTGGTCTCCGTGCGGGTGTACAAGGAGGCCTGGAGCGAGGAAGAAACCCTGGCCGCCATCCGGGCTGGACGGGGCAGCCAGTTCGACCCTGAGTTGGTGGACATCTTCCTCTCCCGCCTGGACGTCATCCGTTCCATCCAGGACCGCTACGCGGAGGAATAAGCCGGGGCCCCCGCCCCGGGACTCATGGTCCTTTACGCCCCCCGGGCAACTGTGGTAATTTTATCTTGAGACGGGGACTGGGGCGGCGTCCGGGATGGATGAGCCGCAGCCCCTTAATAAAACGAGAAAAAACCCGGCAGGTGCGCGGGGGGGATGCCGAATGGAAAAGAGCGGAAAAGAGATTCCCAGCATCAACGTGGATTATTTCGAAAGCCTGACCGGTGACGTGGGCAACAGCCAGGTCCCGGCCGTGGAGGACGTGGGGGAACGCATCGCGGCCATGCGCCGCGAGCGGGGCCTCTCCCTGGAAAAGCTCTCGGAGATGACGGGCTTTGACGTGGAAACCCTCTCCGGCATCGAAAACAACACGGTCCAGCCCCAGCTGGGCACCATCATGAGGCTGTCCAAGGCCCTGGACGGCGCCCTCTCCCGGCTGGTCTCCGGCCAGGGGACCCGGACCTTCGAAATCACCCGCCGGGGCGACAGGAAGCCCGTGGCCCGGTCCACCGCCGCCCACGGCAAGAAGAAGATCTACGCCTACCAGGGGCTCGCCGCCGATGTCCACGGCCGGAACATGGAGCCGCTCATGGTGGAGCTGGAGGGGTCCTCCGATCCCGTGATTTCGGTCCACGACGGCGAGGAGTTCATCTTTGTGCTCTCGGGCACGGCCCTGTTGAAAATCGGCGGGGAGAGCTTCACCCTGGAGCCCGGGGACTCGGTGTACTACCTGTCCACCACGCCCCACGCCATCGCGGGTTCCGGCGGCCGGGCCACCATCCTGGCCGTGCTCTACGAGTAGTACAGCCCCTGATCCATCGGGCCGGACCTCCGCCTGACCAATCCCCGGGCGGAGGCGGCCCCCTCCCCGGCACCCCGCCGGGCGGAGACCGTCACGCGCTTTCCCCGAAAAGGAGGCCCCCCATGAAAATCCGCGCCTTTTTTGCCTTGCTGACGGCGGCCCTGGCCGCCGGATGCCAGCCCCACGGTCCGGGCATGATGTACCTGGACGACTTGCGCATGGGCTCCGGCATGTACGGATGGTGGGGCTGGTTTTGCTGGATCGTGGTCCTGGGAGCCCTGGCGCTCCTGGTGATCCTGGCCGGCCGCTCAGGCCGCGCCGCGCCTCCCGCCGAAAAACCCCTGGACATCGCCGCCAGACGCTACGCGGCCGGGGAAATCTCCAGGGAAGAGTTTCTGGAAATCAAAAAGGCTCTGTCCGGCGGCTGATCCCGGCCCTTGCCGCCTTTCTCCCGGGGCGGCCGAGGCGTATCACCCGTATTGACGGCGGGTTGGAGATTTACACCATATTTAGCTATTTTTTTTCTTGACGCCCACTACATGTTGTGGTAGCTAAGAATTCCCTTACGGGAAAACCTTGCCTTGACACGCCCTCTTTCGGGCTCTTTTTCTTTTTTACATTCCAAACCAGAACTCCGGAAAAGCTTTTTCCCACGAAGAGGTGCCCCATGTTTGAGCAGATCAAGAAGCGCGACGGACGGATTGTCCCCTTTGACCCCACCAAGATCACCCACGCCATCGAGGTCGCCGGAAAGGCCACTGGCGAGTTTGGAGCCCGGGAGGCCCGCAAGCTCATGCTCAAGGTTCTTTCGGTGGCCCACGATATCCGCCTGGGACCGGTGCCCGAGGTGGAAGAGGTCCAGGACATCGTGGAGCGCGTGCTTCTGGATTCGCCCTACTACAAGACCTCCAAGGCCTACATCATCTACCGGGAGCAGCACGCCCAGGTCCGGGCCATCGCCACCAAGAGCCGAGTGGACCTTGTGGACCACTACATCAACCGCGATGATTGGAAGGTCAAAGAAAACAGCAATATGTGTTATTCCCTCCAGGGGCTGAACAACTACATCTCCTCGGACATCACCTCGGAATACTGGCTGAACAAGATCTACTCCCCCCCCATCCGCCGGGCCCACAAGTCCGGGGACCTCCACATCCACGACCTTTCCCTGTTGTCCGTGTACTGCGTGGGCTGGGACTTGAAGGACCTGTTGATGGAGGGATTCAAAGGCGTGGCCGGCAAGGTGCAAAGCGCGCCGCCCAAGCACCTGCGCTCAGCCCTGGGACAGGTCGTGAACTTCTTCTACACCCTCCAGGGAGAGGCCGCCGGGGCCCAGGCCATTTCCAGCTTCGACACGCTCCTGGCCCCCTTTGTGCGCGCCGACAACATGGACGCCAAGGGCGTGAAGCAGGCCATGCAGGAGTTCGTGTTCAACATCAACATCCCCACCCGGGTGGGGTTCCAGACGCCCTTCACCAACATCACCATGGATCTCCAGCCCCCGATGGACATGAGGGGCGAGCGGGTCATCGTGGGGGGCCAGTACCAGGAACAGACCTACGGCGAGTTCCAGGAAGAGATGGACATGATCAACCGGGCCTTTGCCGAGGTCATGATGGAGGGCGACGCCCGGGGCCGGGTTTTCACCTTCCCCATCCCCACCTACAACATCACCCGCGACTTCGACTGGGACAACGATAACCTGGAGCCCGTGTGGAGGATGACGGCCAAGTACGGCATCCCGTACTTTTCCAACTTCGTGAACTCGGACATGTCCCCGGATGACGCCCGGTCCATGTGCTGCCGCCTGCGCCTGGACAAGCGGGAGCTCCACAAGCGGGGCGGCGGTCTCTTCGGGGCCAACCCCCTGACCGGCTCCATCGGCGTGGTCACCCTGAACATGCCCCGCCTGGGGCATCTGGCCGCCGACGAGGCGGACTTCCTCGCCCGCCTGGACGGCCTTCTGGTTCTGGCCCGCCAGAGCCTGGAAACCAAGCGCAAGGTCCTGGAGCGGTTCACCGAGGGCGAATTGTACCCCTACTCCAAGTTCTACCTGCGCCAGGTGAAGGAGCGTTCCGGCCGGTACTGGGACAACCACTTCTGCACCATCGGCATCATCGGCATGAACGAGGCCTGCGTAAACCTCCTGGGGAAGAACATCGCCAGCCAAAAGGGCCAGGCTTTCGCGTTGACGGTCATGAACCATATGCGAAACCGCATGGCCGAGTTCCAGGAGGAATCGGGCCAGCTCTACAACCTGGAAGCCACCCCGGGCGAGGGCACGTCCTTCCGCCTGGCCATGATGGACAAGAAGCAGTACCCGGAAGTCATCTGCGCCAACGAGGAGCAGGCGGCCGGGGGCGCGCCGCCCTTCTACACCAACTCCACCCAGCTTCCCGTGAACCACACGGACAGCCTGTACGAGACCCTGGTGCTCCAGGACGAGCTCCAGAGCCGCTACACGGGCGGCACGGTGCTCCACATTTTCCTGGGCGAGCAGATCTCGGATATCGACTCGGTGAAGACGCTCTTAAAAAAGATCACCTCCGGGTTCAAACTGCCCTATATCACCCTCTCCCCCACCTTCTCCGTGTGCCCGGAGCACGGGTACCTGAATGGCGAACAGCCCTCCTGCCTGGACTGCGGCGCCACCACGGAAGTCTATTCCCGGGTGGTGGGCTACCTCCGGCCCGTGAGCCAGTGGAACGACGGCAAGCAGGCCGAGTATTCCATGCGCCGGACCTTTGGCACCCAAATGCCCGACACCATCCGCCCGTGCGTCCACGCCCAAGAGGATGCCAAGACTGAAGAACCCGTGGCGGTGGCGGTGTAGGAGGAGATTTGCGGGGAAACCCTTTTTTG
>JAHJUF010000333.1 GCA_018829095.1 Pseudomonadota bacterium
CTCAGGATTCGCGCGCCGTCGGGGTCCCCGCACGGCCGTAGGCCGGGTGGGGTGACTTTCATCTCATCGTTTTTGAACTGCCTGTTGCCAGCCTGTTTTTCAACAGACTGTTAACCCTTTTTTTCACAACCGCTTTGGCCTCGATAACAAAGTCCGCTCGATACCCGGTAGGTCAGCAGGTTGACGATGGCATAAGCCAAGGGGACCCACAGAGGCAGGCCCCACAAATCAGGGGCGTTCCAATGCCACACACCGTAGACGATACCGGTGTACTCCAGAATGGTTGCCACGATAATGCTGACCAGTACAATCAGAAGAAGCATCCGGCCGCGGTAGAGAAACGCGGCCAGAAACAGGGTGGCCACGGTGGCGAACAGGCTCAGGGCTGTGTTCTCCCAGAAAAGGGTGCATACGTAAAACAGGAGGGTGATGAACGCCAGTTCACCGGCAATCCACAGGCCCCACGGCTTTTTTGGGGGCGCGTATCCGATGTCCAGCACGGAGGCGAGTCCCTCGATTATCCTGAAAATGGCCAGCGAAAAGAAGGCCCATCCCACTGGCAGCCAACAAGGAATCTGGAACAGTTGGGGTGTTGAATACGCATAGACTCCATGAAGGCACATGACGTTTTCGGCAATCGTCATGATCACCGCAGTGATGATAACCCGGATGATTTCAACCCGGGTATGCCAGAAATACAATCCCAGCGCCAGATACCCGGCACAAACGCCCAGGAGCACCAGGGGTTGGTCTCCCAGGGCAGCAATGGCGGCAATGGAGGTCATAAGAAAAAGAAAGGCGAAGACCGCTTGCCGTCCCGGTTTCTCTGGCATCATGGGCAATCTCCAGAGTTGCGCGCCGGATTCCTTCTGGCCGGGCTGAGATTCGATGAGTTCGTAAAAAGCCCAAAAACCATCCGAACCGTCATTCCGGCGAAGGCCGGAATCCAGCGATTTCAAGGTGTTACAAAAAGCCTGGATCCCGGCCTTCGCCGGGATGACGACTTTTTACGAACTCATCAAATTTGAGCCCGAATTATGCCGCTTTATGCAAAACTCCCAATAACCAAACAGGGTAGCTCAAGCCGATGGTCACGGGCCACCCCGGCCTCACGGCTTGCCGGTGGCGCCCGGGGATGATTTTCTGCATAGTCCGTAGATCAAAATGGGGAATGCCAACAGGATGGAGAGAACTTCGGTGATCAGCAGCACGGAAACCAGCGTTTCCTGCCAGGCCGGGGCCGAGAACCCGGCACCCGCCAGGGGCGTCATCCTGCTGGTTCCCAGAGCAGCCCCAAGCAGAGTGTAAGCCCAGGTGGTGTAGGAAGCATACAAAATCAACCCATAAACGACCACCATCATTCCGGACGGGAGGCTTAAGCGCTCCCACACCACTCCGCCAATCAAAAGGAGCATCATCCCGGCCATAACGCCTTCCAGATGCGCGGACAAGCCCATATGGGGGTTCTTGACATGCATGACCGCAATACCGGTCAGGAAGCCCAGGAACAACAATATCACGCCATGACGCACCAGCTTAAATCCCAGATGATCGTTCATTATTGCCCCTCTTTGGAAGAGTTAAATCCCTTACCTTATAGGTGACGGCCCGGTGGGCAGGGCCAGGCAACGGGCGATCCAACATGGGTTCCATCGATAGGGTTTCCGGACGGATGGGATAAATCCACCCTATGTCTTCACCTGTCACAGGTCAAGGGCCACCCCCGCTTGGGCCACCCCCGCTTTGTACTCCCGGGCTGTCAGGGGCATCCGGCTGTAACGCATTCATTTCCCATTAAATATCTATCAGGCAACCCACAAAGAGTAGATACCGTCTTCCCGCGACCAACGGGAGCGGCCCGGGCACCCGTTTTGCCGAGCAGCCATGATGCAGGTTTTCTTGGGAGGGGGTGTGGGGGAACCCTTCTTTTTCCTAAAAGAAAGGGCTCCCCCACGCTTTTCATTCCTTCAACAAAATCAAAACCATTTCCCCATCGTGTTGCATGTGGCCGGCGGCGGTTTCGGCGTAGGGGCCGGAGCCCCAGAACAGGTCCAGGCGGCCGGGGCCCCGGATGGCTCCGCCGGTGTCCTGGAGGAGGACGAAGCGGGAAAAGGGTTGCCAGGAGGTGATTTGGCCGTCCGGGGCAATGGCGGGTTTTTCGCTGGCGATCCAGGCCAGGGCCCCCATGGGGAACAGGCGGCGGTCCACGGCCACGCTCCGGCCCGGGGTGAGCGCCGAGCCGGTGCAGCCCTGGACCGGTTCCCGGGAAACCCGGAAAAACACATAGCTCTCGTTTTCGTTCAGAATCCGCTCCGCTTCCCGGGGGTGGGTCTCCAGGTAACGGCGGATGGCCTGCATGGACATCTCCTCCCGGGGCACCTTGCCCTCCCGGATGAGGACCCGGCCGATGGCGGTGTAGGCCCGGCCGTTCTTGCCGTCGTAGAGCACGGATACCGTGGACCCGTCCGGCAGGCGGAGGCGGCCCGAGCCTTGGATTTGGAGGAAGAAGGAGTCCACCGGGCTCTTCACCCAGGCCTTCTCCAAACCGCGCCCGGCCAGGCATTGGCCGGATTCGATCTTTCGGCGGTCGGGATAGGGCACCAGGGCCTTGCCGGTCCATCGGCCGATGATGGCCTCCCCGGCGAGGTCCGATTTGAACAGCCCCAGGTCCACGGTCACCAGGTCCGGGGGCCGGCCATACAGGGGGGTGGGAAACTCCGGGTTTGGGGAGAGGCTCCCGTCCAGGACAGGCACGTAATAGCCCGTGAAGAGCATGCGCCCGGTCCCGTCCGCCCCGGCGCAGCGATAGGCTTCAAAGCGTTGCCGGAGTTCCGGCTCCCAGTTGCCCGGGTTTTCCCTGGCCAGGCGGGCAAAGGCCCGGAGGGAGTCCGCCAGCCGGGAGGCGGGGATCGTGTTGCTCCCAAAGATCAGGGTGCTCCCGGGGTCCAGGCCGTCCAGATAGGCAAGACTCTGGTCCAGGGCCGCGAGGAGGGATGCGGCGTCCAGGTCATCGGCCAGGGGCGGCAGGGCGTCCCAGGGAACCTTTTCCAGGACCCGGTCCGATGGGGGCGGGGGAACGGGAACCGGCTGCGGGACGGGGGCCTCCCTTTGCCAGGAAAAAAAGGCCGCCGCCAGGACCGCCAGGAGCACCAGGACCGAGGCCCCGAGAAACCACCCGCCGCTTCCCAGGCCCCGACCCCGGGCTGCCCCGGGAATCCCGCGCCGGGTGTCTCTCCTGTTGGGAAAAAAACTCATCCTTGCCCTCCGGGCCGGTTTTCGTTGCCGCGCACGGCCCAGGCCAGAAACTCGGGGTTCTTCTTGTACCCCACGCCCATGATGCCGTCGTCCGTGTACAGGGTCCAGGCATAGGCCGGGTCATAGGCGCTGGTGGTGGAGGACCAGTATCCTTTGCCCGGGTTGATGAAAGGATGGCCCAAGGCCAGCGCCGGGGTATGGGCGGAGAGGTCCGTGAGGCTCTCCAACTCCCGGATGTTGGGCAGCCGCCACGCGCCCGGGGGGTCCAGGCCACGGCACAGGGCCAGGGCCTCTGTCCAGGAAACCGGGCCCTGGGCGAGGTCCGCGCAGGCGGTCCATGCGAGGCCCGTAAGACGGTCGGCCACCTCGTTTCCCCGGGCCTCGAACCGGGGCTCGGGCCAGAGAGCGCCGGGTCCTCCCGCGCCCGTCCCCGCCGGGATCACGGCGCTCTGCCCCCGCACGGGCCAGACCATATACGAGGCCTGTTTCATGCCCTTGAACACCCGGGCCCCGCCCAGATGCACATACCAGGCCTGGTCCGGGAGGCGGGCCACGCTTTCCGAGGTCCAATGGTAGCTGGAAAACACGCTGGTGAAGGGGTGGCCCCGGGGCAGGCAGGGGTTGATCCGGGCATGGCTCACCAGGGAGAAAAGCTCCCGCCGGGCGGGCAGCCGCCAGTCCGAATGGCCCAGCCCCCCCTGGCGGTTCATGCCCTCCACCAGGTCCAGGGCTTCGGGAAAGCTTGCGGGGAACTCGAAGAACGAGGCGTCCTTCGGCCAGGACAGGCCCGTGAGGAGGTCCCTTGCCACGAGGTCCCGCAGTTCAAACCGTGGCAAGGGCCAGGGGGGCCCGGCCCGGACCTCGCCATCCTGGCCCAGGTCAGGGCATGGGGCCGGGCCGGTTTCATCAAAGCACAGGATCTGATCGGTGGCAAAAACCGGAGTCGTCATGGGAAACAGGGTGGGGCAGGAGGAAAAAAGAGGAAAAGGCCCGCCCCTTAAGGCCTGGATAATTCTTACCACGCCACGGGGTCCGGGGCAATGGAGGGCAGGAGGCCGCCGGGGAAAGCCCCCCTTTACCAAAGGGGCGGGGTGGGGGGATTCCTTCCGGCTGCCGGGGAGTTGGTTTCAGGAGGGAGTGCCGTAAACCTGGCCGGTCTTGTTGCCGCTCTTCCACCAGCCCGGCAACCTGTGGCCAATCACTCCTGGCAATCCGGACCCAATCCCTCTGGCTTCACCCTCAAAAAGGGTTGTGCCCTGATAAAAACCCGATTATGAAAAGTATGGCTCTTTCCCATCCCATGGTCTCGGAACCATTCCAGGACCTCGTCCTTCCCCATCCGAGTTTTGATTTGACAAGAAGGGTTCGGAGTGGTAAGACCTCTTACCAGTGAGGGAAACATGAACAGCTCCAGACACAAACTGCTCAGGCCCACCCAGCACGCCCGGGAGCAAATCCTTACCTCCATTCTGGGGGGCGAGTGCCCGCCGGGTTCTACCCTGCCCGCCGAACGGGTCCTGGCGGAAAAGATCGGCGTCACCCGGCCCACCCTGCGGGAGAACCTACAGTCCCTGGCCCGGGAGGGGTGGATCACCATCTCCCACGGCCGGCCCACCATGGTGAACGACTACTGGGCCCAGGGGGGGCTTTCGCTCCTGTCCACCATGGCCAAATACGCCGAGTACCTGCCCGCAGGATTCGTGACCCAGCTTCTGGAACTGAGGGTGGTCATGATCCCGGCCTTTGCCCGCATCGCGAGCCGCAAGGACCCGGAAGCCCTGAAAAAATACCTGTCCCGGGCCGAGGGCCTGGAAGACGACCCCATCTCGTTCGCCGAGTATGACTGGGGGCTCCAGGAACTCATGGCCCGGATTTCGGAAAACCGCATCTTCCCCCTCATGTTGAACGATTTCGCCTATCTGTTCAAAGGCCTGGCCGCGTTCTACTTTGACGGGGAGCGGGGCCGGGAGTCCTCCCGGACCTACTACGCCAACCTCCTTGCCGCCCTGCCCAAGGGCGAGGAGGCGGTGGAAAAGGTGGTGCGGAACGTGATGGAGGAAAGCATCAAGATCTGGAAGCAGGTCTCCGACAGCTGATACAGGAACGCAAACAAGAGAATGAAACGGAGGAAATCATGCGCAGATGGAACGGTTGGGGTGACACCAGCGTACACATGGAACTGCCCCCTGCGGGCAAGGTGATGCTCCGGCAGTTCGTGGGGGAGGGCAAGCCCAAGCCCGATTTTCCCCTGCCCAAATTCCTGGAGAAGGTCCCCGAGTCCCGCCTGCCCGGCCATCCCCTCTGTTCGGCCGATGCCAAGGACCGCCTGGACCACGCCCACGGCCAGAGTTTTCCGGACTGGGTGGCCATGCGGGAAGGAACCCTGGACAGCTTTCCGGATCTCGTGGCCCACCCTGCCAGCGCCGAGGAGGTGGAGGAAGTCCTGGAATTTGCCGAGAAGAACCAGGCCGTGGTCATCCCCTACGGCGGCGGCACCTCGGTGGTGGGGCACCTCGCCGTGCCCAAGGGGGACCGTCCAGTGATCTCCCTTTCCCTGGACCGGCTGAACCGCCTCCTGTCCATGGACCGGGAGAACAGCCTGGCCACCTTCGAGGCAGGGGTCATCGGCCCGGACATCGAGGCCCAGCTGCGCGGCCACGGGTTCACCCTGGGCCACTATCCCCAGTCCTTTGAATACGCCTCCCTGGGGGGATGGGTGGTGACCCGGTCCAGCGGCCAGCAATCCATGCACTATTCCCGCATGGACGGCCTTTTTGCCGGAGGCGAACTGATCACCCCCCGGGGCCGGATGTTCATGCCGCCCTTCCCGGGATCGGCCGCCGGGCCGGACCTTCGCCAGCTGGTGTGCGGGTCCGAGGGACGCCTGGGCCTGCTCACCAAGGTCATCTGCCGGGTCTCCCGGATCCCGGAAAAGGACGACTTTTACGGCGCTTTCTTTCCCTCCTTCGGCCACGCGGTGGAAGCCATGCGGGAAATGGCCTGCACCAAGCTGCCCCTTTCCATGATCCGCCTGTCCAACGCGGTGGAAACCATGACCAACCTGACCCTTTCCGGCCACGAGACCCAGAGCGCGCTCCTGAGGCGCTACCTGGGCATCCGGGGCCTTCCCGAGGCCGAGAGCTGCATGCTGCTCTTCGGGGTCATCGGAGAAAGCGGTTACGCGGGCGCGGGCAAAAGCCGTGCCCTTTCCATCATCCGCAAGCACCGGGGCGTGTTCGTGGGCAAGACCATGGGCAAGACCTGGGAGAAGAAGCGTTTCCTGGTGCCCTATCTCAGAAACACCCTGTGGGACGAGGGCTACATGGTGGACACCCTGGAAACCTGC
>JAHJUF010000334.1 GCA_018829095.1 Pseudomonadota bacterium
GAAGAAGCGGCTGATGGAAAAGGTGAAGAATCCGCAGAGCAAAAGGAAGATCACGATGAACACGTAGGCCACCGGGGAGCCGAAATACCCGGCGAGTTCCCGCATGGCCACGGCCCGCACGTTGGGGAAGAAACGGTTTTTCATGGCTTGGGCTCCGGGGGGCGGAAAACGCCCCTGACGGCCCTCTCCTTTCCGCGCAGGTTCAGGTTTACGCCTGGGTAATGGTCCGGAACACCTCGTCCAGGCGTCCGGACTCCACGTAAACGGATTCCAGGGTATGCCTGGCCGAATCCAGGCCTTGCATGATGCCCCGGGCCGTCTCGGAGGGGTCGCCGGCGGGATAAACCCGGAGATCGGCGCGACCCCCGTCCCGGGACAGGACCACCACGTCCTTGACCTCCTGGAGGGCCTTCAAGTCCGCCTCCGGGTCAAACCCGGGGCCGGACCGGACCACCACCCGAACGGTGCCGGCGCTTCTGGACCGCGCCTTCAATCCTTCGGGGGTGTCGTCCGCCACCACGGCGCCCCTGGCGATGATGATGGCTCGGGAGCAGACAGCCTCCACCTCCTCCAGGATGTGGGTGCAGAGAATGATGGCCTTGTTCCTGCCCATCTCCCGGATCATGGTCCTGACCTCGTGCTTCTGATTGGGGTCCAGCCCGTCGGTGGGCTCGTCCATGATGAGGACCGGAGGATCGTGGAGGATGCTTTGGGCAAAGCAGACCCGCTGGCGGTATCCCTTGGAAAGGGTTCCCACGGTCTGACGCCGCACCTCGGGCAAAAAGCTCTTCTCGATGGTTTCGTCCACCACCCGCTTTTTTTCCCTGCCCGAAAATCCCCGGACCCGGGCGATGAACTCCAAAAACGCCTGAACGGTCATGTCCGGGTACACGGGAGCGGCCTCGGGGAGGTACCCGATGGATCTGCGGACCTCCAGGGGATGATTCCGGATGTCGTGGCCGCAGATGACGGCGGTTCCCGAACTGGGGGGAATGAATCCGGTCAGCATGCGCATGGTGGTGGATTTGCCCGCGCCGTTGGGCCCCAGAAAACCCAGGATCTCCCCCTTCCCGATGGAGAAGGAAACCTCGTTCACCACCTTGTTCTTACCGAAAAACCTGGTGAGATGGTCCGCCTTGATCATGGCATCTTCCTGGAAGGCAGCGGCGTAAGGAGACCCCTGCCGCTGAAGAAAAAAGATGGGCTTGTCCTGCATGACCAGCCCCTACGCCGGGAATGGTAAACAAGCAAAAATCCGGTGCATTGTCAAGGCCGCAGCCGGATGCCGTTTCCCAAAATTCCGAAAAAGGGCGGGTTGCCAAGGGGACCGGGCTGTCTTACAGTGCCCGTAAACAAAGAAGAACGCGCCCCCCAAGAAAGGAAGCGCCCCGGCATGACAAAGAACCAGCAGCCCGTCGGCCCCCTGGGTCGGCTCATGGGCTTTTTCGCATCGGTCAAGCTCTCCATCGCCCTGCTCCTGACGCTGGCGGCCACCTCCATCGTGGGCACGGTGATCCCCCAGGGAAAGACCGCCGAATTCTACCAGCAGAACTACTCGGCCGCGTTCCAGCGTTTCCTGGAGGCCGTCAACCTCACGGACATGTATCACTCCTGGTGGTTTCAGGCTCTTCTCGTTCTCCTGGCCGTGAACCTGATGGTCTGTTCGGTCAAACGCCTGCCCTCCACGTGGAAACTGGTGCGCGCCCGGCCTGCGGGCTTCCACCAGGGAAGGTTTTCCAGCCTCAAGGACAAGGAGGAGTTCGAAACCCAGGCTCCTGTGAACGACCTGGCCCCCCTGGTGGAAAAGACCCTGGGCAGGCGTTTCGGCAAGGTGAAAGCCACCCCGGTGGATCAGGGGTTCGGCTACTGGGCCGAAAGGGGCCGATGGACCCGCCTGGGGCCCTACGTCATCCACCTGGGTTTCCTCCTCACCCTGGCGGGGGGCGTGCTGGGCTCCCTGTACGGATTCACCGGCTACGTGAACCTCCCGGAAGGGGAAACCACGGAGCGGGTGTCTCTCCGGGACTCCAAGGACCTCCAGCCCCTGCCCTTCACCCTCCGGTGCGACCGGTTTTCCGTGCAGTTCTATGACAACGGCATGCCCAAGGAGTACACCTCCACCCTCACGGTGCTGGAGGGCGGCTCCCCGGCCTTCACCCAGGACATCGAGGTGAACCATCCCCTGCGGCACAAGGGGATCAACGTGTTCCAGTCCTCCTACGGTTCGGACACCTCGGCGGTCCTGGAGTTCGCCCACGCGGAAACGGGCATGATCTACGAAAAAGAAGCCGCCTCCCGAAGGATGATGGAACTCCCCGAGGGCGAGGGCCGGTTCATGGTGGTGGAGTTTGACCCCAGCTTCTCCCACCAGGGCATGGACCTGGGGCCCGTGTTCCATCTCCACGTGTTCCCCAAGGAGGGCCCGCCCTTCCAGATGTCCGTCTTCGCGGCGCGGCCCGAGTTGAACCGCATGCGCACAGCCGGTCCTTTCCATGTTTCGGCCAAGAGCTGGAAACAGACCTATTATACAGGCCTCCAGGTCACCAAGGACCCCGGGGTTGGCATGGTCTACACCGGCTTCATCCTCATCATCGCGGGATGCTTCGTCACCTTCTTCCTGTTCCACGGCCAGGTGTTCGTCCTGGTGTCCGGCGGCAAAAAAAAGACCCGGGTTTCCGTGGCCGGGGTCGCCAACAAGAACCAGCAGGGATTCGGCATCCGGGTCCACCGGCTGGCCGAGATCCTTTCCGGCCAGGCCGCTGACCTGGAAAAGCGGAAAACAGGCAGGGAGCCCAGATGACCAGTTCCTTCGTGCTTTCCATCGTCACCTTCGTCTATTTCGGGGCCATGTGCCTGTACTGGGCCGGGTGGGTCTTTCACAAACCCGTCCTGAGCCGTTCCGCCACTCTCGTAGCCGTGGTCGGCGTTGCCGGAAACCTCGCGGGATTCGGCCTCCGGTGGTGGGAATCCCATCAGATGGGCATGGGACACATTCCCCTGACCAACATGTACGAATCCCTGGTGTTCTTCGCCATGGTGACCATGGCGGTCTCCCTGGTCCTGGAACGTCAGTACCGCATCCGGGCCCTGGGCGCCGTGGTGGCCCCCTTCGCCTTCCTGGCCATGGCCTACGCATCCCTGAAGGACGCTGACCAAGTGCCCCTGGTCCCGGCCCTCCAGAGCAATTGGCTCACAGCCCACGTGTTCACGGCCTTCCTGGGCTACGCGGGATTCGCCGCGGCCACGGGTCTGGCGGTCATGTACCTGCTGAAGAAATCCGGCCCCGACTCCGGGATAGGCCGCTCCCTGCCCGAAGCCCCGGTCCTGGACCAGCTCATGTACCAGAACATCCTTTTGGGGTTCCTCTTCCTCACGGTGGGCATCATCACCGGCGCCGTGTGGGCCAACTCGGCCTGGGGGCGGTATTGGTCCTGGGACCCCAAGGAAACCTGGTCCCTCATCACCTGGCTCATCTACGCGGCCCTGATCCACCTGCGCCTGGTCCGGGGATGGATGGGCAAACGCACGGCCATCTTTGCCATCGTTGGATTCGCTGCGGTCCTGTTCACCTGGTTCGGGGTGAACTACCTATCCGGCCTCCACTCCTACGCCTCCTAGCCCCCCCATGGGCCACGACCCCGCTCCGGGGCATGATCCCCGGGCGGGCCGCCAGCCTCACGGAATGGCCGGCCATACGGCTCCGGCCGAACCGATCCCATTTTGTCTTGACAAGTTAGGGCCCTCTGAGTAGGTATTCGCCTTGAATTTCCCGAGGCAAGGATGAAAAGCTGTAAAAAGCTCCAAGGCTTTTGAATACAAGGGAAAACCATCCGGATTTCCTTTCCCGGCGGCGGATGGGAAAAACGCGCATCCCGAGGTCCGGACAACCAGCAAGGCAGGCGGAGTTTCCATGAGCCAGGCGGAAAAAAACCATCAGGATCATCAGCCGGTGGCCAAGAACAACGATTACGCGGGGCTAATGCCCCTGACCCTGTTTTTGGCGATAGTGGCCGCTTACGCGAGCCTGCTGATCGGCTGGGTTGTGTTTCCCATGCTGCTTTACGCCAAGTACGAGCAGCCCATCAACTTCAACCACTCCCTCCATGTGGACGAGACGGGCGACTGCGAGTCCTGCCACTATTTCCGGGAGGACGGCAGCTACGCCGGGCTGCCGGGAAACGATGTCTGCACGGGCTGCCACTCCGACGTCATGGGGAGCGACCCCGAGGAAATCAAGTACGTGGAGGAATACGTCAACAAGGACCGGGAAGTGGACTGGTACGTGTACTCCCGCCAGCCGGACTGCGTGTTCTTCTCCCACGCGGCCCATGTCCTCAAGGGCGAAATGGAGTGCGAAACCTGCCACGGCGATGTGGGAGCCGAAGAATCCACCCGGCCTTACTACGTGAACCGCCTCACCGGCTACAGCCGGGACATCTGGGGAGAGAACATCTCCGGAATCAACAACCATGACTGGTCAGCCCTGACCTCGGCCCACGCCGGGGAGGATGACGGGGAGGACGGCCATGGCGAGGGCGGCGGCTTCACCATGAAAAGCATGAAGATGGACGACTGCGCGGACTGCCACCTGCACATGAAGGGGGTGGAACGCGAGGGCTGCTTCGTCTGCCACAAGTAAGGCATCGCGATCACCGTAAGGGGAATACCCATGAAGTTGGACCGCAGAACTTTTCTCACCCTGGGCGTTGGGGCCGCTGCGGGCGGCGCGTTGGGCATCAGCTTCACACCCCTGCCCTGGAAAATGACCGATGACGGGTCCATCTGGACCCAGAATTGGCCCTGGACGCCGGTTCCCCCCACGGGCGAGGTTTCCGAGCGGGAGACGGTGTGCACCCTGTGCCCCGGCGGCTGCGGGGTCTCCGTCCGCAAGGTGGGCGACCGCTGCGTGAAGATCGAAGGAACCAAGGGCCATCCGGTGAACAAGGGAGGCATCTGCCTCCTGGGCCTTTCCGGCCTCCAGTTCCTCTACGGCCCCTCCCGGGTGCACGGTCCCCTGAAGCGCATCGGACGCCGGGGAGAAGGCAACTTCCAGGAAATCACCTGGGAGGAGGCCATTGCCGAGGTGGCCGAGAAACTGTCGGCCATCCGGAACGCCGGCCGCCCCCATTCCGTGGCCTGCATGACCGGCCCGGCCCGGGGCACCGTACCTGCCCTGTTCACCCGGTTCATGGAAGCCTTCGGTTCCCCCAACGTCTTTTCCAACCAGGATTCCTGGGACACCCATCGCCAGGTGGCCAAGGTCATGTACGGCGTGGACGCCTATCCGGGTTTCGACCTGGAAAACGCGAGCCTCATCCTGTCCTTCGGATCGGGTCTCCTGGATGGCTGGGGATCGCCCGTGCACATGCTGGCGGGCTACGGCGAAAGCCGCAAGAGTTCCGCACGGCCCCAAACCCGCATCGTCCAGGTGGAGCCCCGGCTTTCCCTGACCGCGGCCAAGTCCGACGAGTGGGTGGCTGCCAAGCCCGGCACCGAGGCCGCCCTGGCCCTGGCCATGGCCCACGTCATCATCAAGGAAAACCTGTACAACAAAAACTTCGTGGCCTTCTACACCCGGGGCCTCACGGACTGGACCGATGAGAACAACCGCCCCCAGGTGGGGTTCGCACGCACGGTCCTGGAAAACTACTCCCCGGTCAAGATGGCCGCCATCACCGGAGTGGACCCCCAGACCGTAGAAAGACTGGCCCGCCAGTTCGCCAAGGCCGAACGGCCCGTTGCCGTGTGCGGCCGGGCCCAGGGCGACCAGGCCGGAGAGTTCCATACCTTCCTGGCCGTTCACGCGCTAAACGCCCTGGCGGGCAACATCAACCGCCCGGGCGGCGTCCGGATCAAGGCCGCAGATGACGAGGCCCCGGCCTGGCCCTTGGCAAAGGGCGACTCCACCTCCAGGGCCGGGCTCAAGCGCCCCCGACTGGACGCGGTTCCGGTCCGGCGCTACCCCCTGGCCGAGAACCTGCCCCACACCTTTGCCGATGCCGTCCTCAAAGGCGAGCCCTACAAATTGGAAGTCCTTCTGGTGGCGGGCGGAGACCCGGGCTATTTCCTGCCCGCGTCCTCCAAGGTGAAGGAAGCCCTTACCCGCATTCCGCTGGTGGTGAGCTTCTCCCCCGTATACGACGACACGGCCATGTTCGCGGACTACATCCTCCCGGATCACCTGTACCTGGAGAGTCTCCGGGACGTGCCCTCGCCCCCTGGCCTGGCCACCTGCGTCATCGGACTTGCCAGGCCCGTGGTGGACCCGGTGTACAAGACCCGCCACGCAGGCGACTCGGTTTTGGAGATCGCCAAGGCCATGAGCGGTTCCGTGGCCGCCTCCTTCCCCTGGGGAGATTACGAGGAGTGCCTGCGGGAAGCCATGGGCGACAAGTGGGGGGACATGGAGGACCAGGGATACTGGAAGGAACAGGCTGCCGCGCCTTCCTGGACCGAAACCTTCGGCACTCCCTCCAGGCGGTTCGAATTCTGCCCGGATCTGCCCCAGGGAGGGGGCCGGATCAGCGTGAAGCCCAAGGCCTGGGTGGCCCAGCCCCTCGGCGACCCCAAGACCCATCCCCTGGTGGCCGTGCCCATCCAATCCATGCGCCTGGAAAACGGGACCATGGGCGCCCCGCCTTTTGTGGTCAAATGCATGCCGGACACGGTTCTGGAAAAGGACTGGCTGGTGGTGGAGGTGAACCCCCGCACGGCCAAGGCCTACGGAATCGGGGACGGAAACAAGGCGCTCCTTTCCACCTCCCTTGGCCAGGCCCTGGTGATGGTCCTTCACGATGAGGGCATCATGCCCGGCCTCGTGGGCGTTCCCGCCGGCCTGGGCCACGTGGGGTACGACCGCTTTTTGCGGGGCAAGGGGGCCAACTATCACGCACTCTCCGGCGCGGTGGAGGATCCGGTCACCGGAAACGACGTGGCCTGGGGCGTTTACGCCAGCCTGAGACAGGCCTAAATAAAGGCGAGGTTTTTCCATGAATAAACACCACGACGAGGTCACGGCCCCGCGCTACGGCATGGTGATCGACCTGGACAAGTGCACCGGGTGCGGCGCCTGCATGGTGGCGTGCATGACGGAAAACAACGTCCCCTTCAAGGAAAACGAGACCAACAAGCTCGACAGCATCGCGTGGATGCGGATCTTCAAGATCTCCAACCGCGAGCCCTTTCCCAAGGCGGACATGGTGTACCTGCCCCGGCCCTGCATGCAGTGCGACGGCAAGCATATCGGCCATCCACCCTGCGTCTCCGTCTGCCCGGCCACGGCCACGGACTACGATCAGGGATCGGGCATCGTGAGCCAGATCTACACCCGCTGCTTCGGCTGCCGGTACTGCATGGCCGCCTGCCCCTACCTGGCCCGCCAGTTCAACTGGTGGGACCCCCACTGGCCGGCGGACACGAAGAAGTACCTTTCCCCGGACGTGTCCCCCCGCATGCGGGGCATCGTGGAAAAGTGCAGTTTCTGCTACCACCGCCTCCAGCGGGCCAAGGACCGGGCCTACTACGAGGGCCGGGACACCGTCGAGGAGGACGAGTACCAGACCTCCTGCACCCAGGCCTGCCCGGCCGGGGCCATCACCTTCGGCGACCTGAACAATGCCGATCACGAGGTCCACGGGCTGAAGAACGATCCCCGGGCCTTCCGGCTCCTGGAGAACCTGGACACCAATCCCAAGGTCTACTACATGACCGGCAAGAAGTGGGTTCGGCAGGCCTGCGATTACCATATCAAGGACGAAGCAGCCAAGACAAAGGCCAAGCCCGAACAACACGGATAGCCTGGGCCCGCCCGGGCGGCCTCGCGGCTTACGGCAAGGAGTGGCACTCATGCAATCGGTTTGGGAAAAGATCAAATCCCTGGACGCGGCCCTGCAGCCCGAGGGAGTGAACCGGGCTCCCCTGTGGCAGTTCATCCTGTGGCTAGGGGCCTTCGGCACGATAGCCCTCTGGGGCCTGTTCGCAGCCTTTCTGTGCTGGTTCAAGGGCCTGAACCAGACCAACATGAACGATGCCTACGGATTCGCCCTCTGGATC
>JAHJUF010000335.1 GCA_018829095.1 Pseudomonadota bacterium
CGGCCTTCAACCGGTCCTCGAACTCGCCCCGGTACTTGGCCCCGGCAATGAGCGACCCCATGTCCAGGGACACCAGACGGCGGTTTTTCAGGGTCTCGGAAACATCGCCCCGCACGATGCGCTGGGCCAGCCCCTCCACAATGGCGGTCTTGCCCACCCCGGGCTCGCCGATCAGGACCGGGTTGTTCTTGGTCCTCCGGGACAGCACCTGGACCACCCGGCGGATCTCCTCGTCCCGGCCGATGACCGGGTCCAGCTTGCCCTTGCGGGCCAGGTCCGTGAGATCCTTGGAGTATTTGTCCAGGGCCTGGTACTTCTCTTCGGGGTTCGGGTCCGTGATACGCTGGGAGCCTCGCACGTCCTGGAGCACCCGGAGCAGGTTCTCCCGGTTGATGCCGTGGGAGGCCAGGATCTTCGCGAAATCCGTGCCCTTTTCCTCGGTCATGGAGAGCAGGATGTGCTCCTGGGACACGTACTCGTCCTTCATCTTCCCAGCCTCGTCAAAGGCGGCATTCAAAACCTTGTTGGACCGGGGGGAGAGGAAGGCCTCGCCCACGCCGCCGCCCGAGACCTTGGGGATGCGGTCCAGGGCCCGGGAGACCTCGGCGGCCACGGCGTCCGGCGAGGCTCCCAGCTTGTGGAGCATGGACCGGACGATGCCCTGGGGTTCCTTGAGCAGGGCTGCAAGCAGGTGCTCGGGCTCGATCTGCTGGTTGCCCTTTTCCCCGGCAAACCCCTGGGCCTCCCGGAGGGTTTCCTGGCTCTTGATGGTGAACTTGTCGAAACGCATGGCAAAAGCCCTCCCCGTTTGGGAATATTTTCATCGAGAAACGAAAGAATCCATCGCTTTCTCAATCAGTTAACGTTATTTGTCAGAAAATAACCACTTGCCCCACCTTGTCAATCGAAGATACACTGATTTGGCAGGTTCGAGGGGAAAACGCTTCGGCACGGAGAGGCGCTCCCGCCCTTTCCCAGGGAACGGAATCACCCCCCTCTTTTCCACCGGCCCTGCTCTCCCCTTTCCCAAAGGGAGGCTTCTTTCCGGGGACTCGGCGTACTCTGCGGCTTTTTTTAACCATTTAAGGAGAAGCCCCATGGAAGAACCAGCCATCCGGGCCACGGTGCTGGGGTCGGGAACCTGCGTGGTGCGGGTGCGGCGGGCTTCGTCCTGCGTGTGGGTGCGGGTGGGGGGCAGCCAGATCCTTCTGGACACGGGCATGGGAGCCCTGCGGCGTCTGGCCGAGGCGGGCGGCGACCCGGGGGAAATCACCCACCTGTTCTACAGCCACCTCCACCCGGACCACACGGCGGAATTCGCGCCCTTTCTCTTCGCGGGCAAATACCCGGCTGGCCTGGCCCGGAAAAAGCCCTTCACCGTGGCGGGGGCCCGGGGGTTCTCGGATTTCTACAAGGGATTGCAAACCGCCTGGGGGCACTGGATCGTGCCGGATGAAGGCATGATGACCTTGCAGGAGGTGGACGCCGACACCCCGGACCGCCTGGATTTCCCGGATTTCTCCGTGGAAACCTTCCCCATGGCCCACACGCCCCAGAGCATCGGGTTCCGCATCACGGCCGGAGGCGGAATCCTGGCCTATTCGGGCGACACGGATGTCTGCGGCAACCTCGTGAGCCTGGCCCGGGACGCGGACCTCTTCTTCTGTGAATGCTCCACTCCGGACGGCCAAAAGGTGGAGGGCCACCTCACCCCCTCCCTGGCCGGAGCCGCAGCCGCCGAGGCGGGCGCCAAGCATCTGGTTCTCTACCACCTCTACCCTGAATGCGACGAAACGGACATCGCCGCCCAGGCGGCAAGCGCCTTCAAGGGAAAAATCACCGTGGCCGAGGACCTCATGGAGTTTTCCGTGTGAAGCGGGGCGGATGGCTGATTGGTGAAAAGAAAAACGCAGATTACGCGGATGATAAAAAGATGAACGCAGATAATCATAGGATTGATAATTTTATTTCTTCAAATCCATCCTTATAATCTTTCATAGTCTGCGTAATCCGCGTGTTGTTAATCTGCGTTCTGCTTCTTATAAGTGACCCCAAGGAAAGACAACTGCCCATGACGCTCCGGAAAGAGATGATGAGGCTTTTGGAGGAAGGTCCCCGCACGGCCCGGGAGTTGAGCCAGAAAATCGGGGTCCGGGAGAAGGAAATCCTGGCGCACCTGCCCCACGTGGTCAAAAGCCTCGCGGCCGGAAAGCATCCCTTTTCCATCACCCCGGCCCAATGCCTGGAGTGCGGCCACAAATTCCGCGACCGCCGCCGCTTCACCATCCCCAGCCGCTGCCCCCGCTGCCGGAGCGAACGCATCGAGCCGCCGGTGTTTTCCGCTTGTGGGGATGGATGAAGGGAAATTGCGGATCAGACAGAGACAAAAGAAAGTTCATCCGGCTGAAGCGTACCTGGCCTCCAAGACGGGACGGTTGCTGAAAGCGGGTCGGGTCCCCCCCTTGGAAAAAGGGGGGGCTCATCCCGCCTTTTGCTCCCTCTTTTCCCTATCGGCGTAATCTTCGTAATCAATTGTTTTCTTTTGCTTTTCCACCTTAAACGCAAACCTTCGGCTTCCTCCCGGCCCAGGGGCGGGCCTGTTCCAGTTGAGCGGCCAGGGCAAACAGGCTGGCCTCGTCGCCGAAAGGGGCCACGAAGTGGGCGCCCAGGGGCAGGCCATCGGTGTTCCAGTACAGAGGCACGCTCATGGCCGGCTGGCCCGTGGCGTTGAACACGGCCGTGTAGGGGGCGAACTTCACCGCCTTTTCCCAGGCGGCCCAGGGGTCGCGGGAGTCATCGAAAGTACCCAGGGGCACAGGGGGCGCGGCCAGAACCGGGGTGAGGAGCAGGTCGTAATCCAGAAACCACCGGGCCACCTGGCGGGACATGCCCTGGAGCAGGGAAACGGCGTGGATGTAATCCCCGGCCGTGCGCTTTTTCCCCTCCTCGTACAGGGCCAGGGTCAGGGGCTCATACAGTTCCGTGCTGGGCTTGCATCCCGACACCTTGGAGATGACGTTGATGGTGGACGCGCAGCCGGAGACCCAGAGGGTGATGAAGGCGTCCATGACACGGCGGGGGTTCAGGGACACGGCGGGGGACGCCTCCTCCACCTCGTGGCCCAGGTCTTCGCACAGGGAGGCCGCGTCGTGGACCATGCGCACGCAATCCGGGTGGGGCTCGCCGCCAAGCAGGATGTCCGTGGTGAAACCAATGCGGAGTTTGCCCGGGTCCGCGCCCACTTCCTCCAGGAA
This sequence comes from Pseudomonadota bacterium, assembly GCA_018829095.1. GTDB lineage: Bacteria > Desulfobacterota > Desulfobacteria > Desulfobacterales > Desulfatibacillaceae > JAHJUF01. The sequence continues at coordinate 3,255 of JAHJUF010000335.1, forward strand.
AGGCCGCCGGGGAGGCGGGGCCCAGTAGGGGTCCCCCACGTCCGGGCCGGCGGTGGCGTCCAGGAGCGCGGCGCTGTCCCGCACGGACCGGGTGACCGCGTGCTCGCACACCAGGCCGCCCATGAGGTCCCCGAAATCCGGCCCCAGGGGGTTCCGGGCCCGGGTGGGTTTCAGGCCGAACAGCCCGCAGCAGGAGGCGGGGATGCGGATGGAGCCGCCTCCGTCGTTCGCGTGGGCCATGGCCGTCATCCCGGCGGCAACGGCCGCCGCCGACCCGCCGGAGGACCCGCCCGTGGTGCGGCCCGGGTCCCAGGGGTTTTTGCACGGTCCGTGAGCCCGGGGCTCGGTGGTGGGGAGCAGCCCGAACTCCGGGGTGTTGGTCTTGCCCAGGATCACCAGACCGGCCCGCTTGTAGCGCAGGGTCAACTCGCTGTCATGATCCGGGCAGAAGCCCTTCAAGAGCGCCGTGCCCAGGCTCATGGGCGCTCCGGCCACCATGGCCCCGATGTCCTTCATGAGGAACGGGACCCCGGAAAACGGCCCCTCCGGCAACTTCCCGGCAGCCGCGTCCCTAGCCCGGCCGAACAGGGGTGCGATGACCGCGTTTATCCGGGGATTGACCTCCTCGATGGCCGAAATGGATGCCTCGACAAGCTCCAGGGCCGTGATTTCCTTTTTGCGGATCAGGGCGGCCTGGTCCGTGGCATCCAGCCGGAGCACGTCTTTTACGGTCATTCTTGAGCCTTTCGGGAATGGCGGGAACAGGGGTGCAGGACGCGGGAAGGGGCGAATCGGCAAACGTCCGGGTATGGGATGCGGAGCGGAAAAACGCCCATCGCCAGCCTGTTATCAGCCTGTCGGAAAACAGGCTGTTCAGAAACGTGA
>JAHJUF010000336.1 GCA_018829095.1 Pseudomonadota bacterium
ACCCCAGCGCCAGGCCCAAGGCCAGCCACACGGCCCATGATTTCAGGAGGTCTCTCAAGCCCCTTGCCAACGGATCCGTCTTTTCATGCACGCGCATCCTGTTTGTTCCTCTCCGGTTTCCCGGAACTGGAATCCCGGCCCGCAGCCGGGCCTCCCCGACGTCCCCGGGCCTGGAACCCATTCCATTCAATGGATCAAACAACGGCTCGGAAAAGAGCAGGAGCTTTGATTCGCCTGAAGGATGAAGGAAGGAGAAGGGGAAAGACCCTTGCCGCAACTGGCTGGAAAGATAAAGGATAGAACCGTCCTGGATTCGCCCTTCCTGGCCTCCGCCTTCAGGCAGCCAACTTCCCATGACAACTTGCATTTTAGCACAAATGCAACCGGTTGGCACAACTAGGAAATCTACTAGTCTCCCTGGCGAAAAAATTCCCGTTTCCACCATCAGACTGAAAAATTATGGAATAGCCCCTTTTTTTTCATTTAACGAGGATGGTGATGCAGCAAATCCAAAATATAGCAAAACCGTCATCCCGGCGAAGGCCGGAACCCTGTTTTTTCCATGCGTTACAGAAGCCCTTGATCCCGGCTCCCCGCCTGCGCGAGGACAGGCTTCGCCGGGATGACGACTTGTTGCAGGGCCCTCATTCTTTAAAATATGCATTCCCACCCTTTTTTCAAGGGAGGCCATTTTCACTCTTTGACGGTGAAAACCTGACACGATACCAGGCTTCACGCCTGGCTATCAAACTTGATGGTCATGCAACAATCCCAAAATGGATGGCCTCGTAAAAAGCCGAAAAGCCACGATCTTCGTCATCCCCGCAAAAGCAGGAAGCCCGTTATTTCAGGGCGTTAAAAAAGCCCTGAACCCCGGCTCCCCGCCGGAGCGAGGACAGGTTTGGCCGGAATCCAGGGCTTTTTGCATCCCCATCAAATTTTACTGGCCGCCCCTCAGAGCCAATTCGGCGCGTAGCTCCTTTTTCAGGATCTTGCCCACGTTGGTCTTGGGCAGTTCGGTGCGGAACTCCACTTCCGTGGGCCACTTGTACTTGGCCAGCTTGTCCTTGCAGAAGTCGAGCAGATCCTCGGGGGCGGCCTCCTGGCCGGGCTTCAGGACCACGAAGACCTTCACGGCCTCCCCCCGGGTCGGGTGGGGCACACCCACGGCGCAGGCCTCCTGGACCTTGGGATTCATGTAGAAGACCTCCTCGATGTCCCGGGGATACACGTTGTACCCGCCCGAGAGGATCATGTCCTTTTTCCGGTCCACGATAAAGAAGTAGCCGTCCTCGTCCATGATGGCGATGTCGCCAGTGAAGAGCCATTCGTCCCGCAGGGTCTCGAAGGTCTCGTCGGGCTTGTTCCAGTAGCCGGCCATGACCTGGGGCCCCCGGACCACCAGCTCCCCGGGCTCGCCGGGAGGCAGGTCCTTTTCCCCGGTTTCCAGGTCCACGATTTTGCATTCCGTGTCCGAAATGGGCAGGCCGATGCTTCCCACCTTCCTCTTGCCCCGGAAGGGATTCACGGTGACCACCGGCGAGGCCTCGGTCATGCCGAAACCCTCCACGATGACCGCGCCCGTGAGCTTCTCGAAATCCTTGATGACCTCCACGGGCAGGGGCGCGGAGCCTGAGAAGCATCCCTTGATGGACGTGAGGTCCACCTTGGAAATGTCCGGGTGGTTCAGCATGCCGATATACATGGTGGGCACCAGCGGCGCAAAGGTGGGCTTGAACCTGGTGATGGCCTCGATGAGCTCGGCGGGCTGGGGCTTGGGGATCAGGATATCCGTCCACCCGGCGGCCACGGAGAGGTTCATGGCCGTGGTGAGGCCGAACACGTGGAAGAACGGCAGGGCCCCCAGCATGATCTCGTTGCCCTTCTCGAAATCCGGGAACCAGGCCGCCACCTGCTGGACGTTTTTGGACAGGCTGCCGTGGGTGAGCATGACTCCCTTGGACACGCCCGTGGTGCCGCCGGTGTACTGGTACTGGGCCACGTCGTCAAAGGTCACGGACACGATGGGCGGATCGGGCTGGGTCCGGGCCAGGAGGTCCTTCCACCGGTACACGTCCGGCGCCTGCTTCACGTCCTTGGCCAGGCCCTTTTTCTTGGCCACCAGGGGAAAGAGCAGGTTCTTGGGAAAGGGAAGGTAGTCGCCGATGGAGGTGATGACGATCTGGCGGATGCCCGTGACAGGCCTCAGATCGATCATCCGGTCGCCCAGAAGGTCCAGGGTGATCAGGACCCTGGAGCCGGAGTCGTTGAACTGGTGGGTGAGTTCCCGGTCCGAATACAGGGGGTTGTTCATCACCGCGATGGCGCCCATCTTCAGCACCGCGTAGTAGGCCACCAC
>JAHJUF010000039.1 GCA_018829095.1 Pseudomonadota bacterium
AGCCGGGAAAGGGCGAGGCGTACTTTTGTACGTTGAGCCCTTTCCCGGTGAAGCGCAACGCAGCATCACGGTTTTTTGCGGAGCCATCCAATCCCGAATGCCCATTTTCGACAGCCATACCCACCTGGACGACCCGGCCTTTGACCCGGACCGGGACCAGGTTTTTGCGCGCGCCCGGGCGGCCGGGGTCCAGGGGTTCATGATCGTGGGGATCACCCCGCAATCCTGCCACCGGGCCGTGGCCCTGGCCGAAAGCAGGAACGACTGCCTGGCCTCGGTGGGGGTCCACCCCCACGACGCCAAATCCTGCACAGAGGCCCACCTGGCGGCGCTCGCGGCCCTGGCGGCCCGGCCGAAGGTGGCGGCCTGGGGAGAGACGGGCCTGGACTTCAACCGCATGTACTCCCCGGCCCTGGTCCAGGAAAAATGGTTCGCCCGGCAGCTTGAACTGGCGGACGGCCTTTCCCTGCCCGTAATCCTCCACGAGCGCGACTCCGGCGGCCGGTTCCTGGAAATCCTCCGGGACCAGGCCCGGGCCGGGGGGCTCAAGGGAGTGGTGCACTGCTTTTCCGGGAACCGGGAAGAGCTTTCCGCCTACCTGGACCTGGGCCTTTCCATCGGCATCACCGGGGTCCTCACCCACAAAGAGCGGGGCCGGGATCTGAGGGCGCTCCTGGCATCCATCCCTTCGGACCGGATGCTCCTGGAGACGGACTGCCCCTACCTGACCCCCTCGCCGGACCGGAACCGGCACAGGAGGAACGAACCCGCGTTCCTGGCCTCCGTGGCCCCGGCGGCGGCCGGCATCCTGGGCTTGACACCGGAAGAGGTGGCGCAGACCGCCTGGGACAACACCTGCCGCCTGTTCGGCGCGCCGGAGGGAGCGGAAACGGCATGATGGAGAACGGAGACGCGGAAAAATTCGCCCGGTTCTTCTACGAAACCGGCCAGTTGCGGCGGGTGGCCCGCGCCGGGTGGTGGATGGCCGGCATCCGGCACCCGGAGAGCGTGGCCGAGCACTCCTTCCGGGCGGCGGTCATCGCCCGCATGCTGGCCCCCTTGGAGGGCGCGGACCCCTGCCGGGCCGTGACCCTGGTCCTGTTCCACGACCTCCCCGAGGCCCGAACCCAGGACCTCCACAAGGTGAGCCAGCTCTACGTGGACCACGACCGCTCCCAGGCCCTGGCCGCCAAACACCAGTCCGAGACCCTGCCCGAAGCCGAGGCCGCCGTCTTCGCGGCCCTTTTCGACGAGCTTTCCGTCAACGGCACCCCCGAGTCCCGGGTGGCCCACGACGCCGACCTCCTGGAATGCCTTTTCACGGCCCGGGAATACCAGGAACGCGGATTCCCCGTGGCCGACTGGGTCACCAATTGCAGAAACCGCCTGACCACGGATTCCGCGAAGAAAATCGCGGAGGCGGCCCGGGACATGTCCCCGGGGGAATGGTGGCAGGACTTGAAGGCCGCCATCGTCAAGAAGGCGGAAGAATGAGGGATGAAGGCGGAAGGATGAGGGTTATGCAGATGGTCCGCAACCCCTTGCGCCCGTCATTCCGGCGAAGGCCGGAATCCAGTTTTTTCAATGCCTTACAAAGCCTGGATCCCGGCCTTCGCCGGGATGACAACTTGTTGCATGATCCTCATCCCTCATCCTTCCATGTTGAAATTCCCCCCGGCCAAGAGTAGCATGGGGGTTGATCCTTTTCCCCCAAACTTATCGGGACCCGGAATGAACCAGAACCCCACCGATGAAAACGCCAAAACCGAGCCCGGCCGGTTCACCCCGGGCGGCGACCCGGTGGAGGACGCGTGGTACACCTCCTTTTTCCTGGAAAACCACCTGGACCACCTGGCCTACCCGGACCAGGTGGCCAGCTCCGAACAGGTGCGGTTCATGGTGTACATCGAGGGCGAGGAGCGGTACTACCCCTGCTCGGACCAGATGTTCAACGCCATCATGGCCCGAAAGCGCCCGCCATTCTTCGAGCGGCGCTACCGGGAGGTCCTAGACCGCATCCTGGCCCTCGTGGAAAGCCAGATCGAGGCCCCCCGGGAACGGGACTTTCTCTTTTCCCTCCTCCGCAACAAGTACGCCCACGAGGCCGCTGACGGGGTCATGATCCCGTCGCGGATCGAAAAGCGCCTCTTCTCCATCTACGTGAACCGCACGGGCATCGAGGACCCCATGCTCTGCGAAAAGGTCCGGCGCAACTTCCTGGCCCTTTCCGCCATGAAGAATCCGGCCCTGGAGGAGGCCCTGGACCGCTTCGACCCGGAGCTGTGGTCCCCCTCGCCCCGGTCCCTGGCCCAGGTCAAGATCCGGGCCGACCGGATGCGCCTTTCCCGCATGGTCTCCCTCATGGGCGAGTCGGACCTCTGGCAGAAAAGCACCGCCCAGTGGACCGTCGAGGACTTTGCCCGGGCGGCTTCCCGGCCCGTGGCGGGCGACGGCCTGGCCCGAATGCTGGACCTCCTGGTTCCGGACCAGCCGGAAGCGCCGGCCCAGCCCCTGAAAATCCTGTGGCTGCCCGATGAGGCCGGGGAGGCCATCCTGGACCTCCATGTCATCCGCTTCCTGGCCCGCCTGGGGCACCGGGTCATGGTGGCCTTCAAGGAAGGCCCCCTGTTCACCAAGGTGGACTTCTACGACGCCCAGGAGGACGAGTCCATGAAGGAGGCCCTGGAAGGTGTGCGGTTCATCCCGGGCCGGGAAATGGGCAAGAACGACCTCGTGAGGCTCCTGCGCTCCGACATCCCGGTCCTGGCCCTTTCCGACGGCACCCGGGAGCGCACCAACCTACTTCTTTGCAGCACCTTCTTCGCCCGGGCGTTCAAAGAGGCCGACCTGGTGGTGGCCCGGGGGCCCGACGCCCGACGCCGGTTCTTTGACACCCATTTCTCCTTTACCCGGAACATCCTGTCCATCACCCCCGGGGAAAACGGGGAACTGTCCACGGAATTCGCCCCCCACCACCCGGCGGTGGTCCACTTCTCCCACCACGACCTGGAGACCCGGGCCGGGGGCATCATCGCGAAAATGCGGGAGGCCCGGCAAAAGGGCGTGACCGTGATGTTCTACAGCGGCATCATCGGGTCCATCCCCGGGCGCATCGATGTGGCCAAGGAGATCATGAGCACGTTCGTCACCCATCTTCGGGGGCAGTCCTCCGACACCTTCGTCATCAACCCCTCGGAGCACTTCGAGCCGGGCATGGACGCCGACGACCTCATGTTCATGTGGGAGATTGTCCAGCGCAGCGGGTACATCGACATCTGGCGCTTCCAGACCTACGGGGACATTGCCGACGCCTTCGCCATGCTGGGCCGGAAGATCCCCCCGGAATGGGTGGGCAAGGACGCCACCTTTTCCACGGGATGCACCAAGGAAATGATCATCGCCATGGACGTGGCCCGGAACTATCCGGAAATGCAGATCATCGGGCCGCCCATGGAAAAATTCTACCGCCGGGCCGAGTACGGAGTGGGCAAGATGTACGACAGCCGCCTGGCGGATGTTTGCGGGATAGGCGAAAAAACCGTTTAGCCGTTGGAAGCGCCCAGGAGGGGACCATGGAGGACAGTCAGAGCCAGAACCGTTACATGTCGAGGGATCCGGACCGTGAGCCCCGGGACTACGAGCCCGGGAATGAGGATTATTATGAGGACTCGGAAAGCAAAAACGTCCTCTACTGGGTTGGGGGGGTGATTCTGGTCCTGGCCGTGGCCGTGGCCTTTTTCGTCTGGGGCCAGGACCGGGGCAAACAGGCCACACCCGGGACGAAGGCCTCCGTTGCCGCAGATACAAGCGGCCTGGAGGGCCAGATCACCGCGATGGATGGCCGTTTGGGACGACTGGAGCAGAGCGTGAAGGACATCCAGACCCGCATGGCCCAGATGGAAAAGAACTCAGCCCTGCTCCTGGCCGGCCAGAAAGACCTCTCGGAAAAGATCAACCAGTTGGGCCGCATCGCCTCCACCATGCCGGCCCCGGCAGCCCCGAAACCCGCCCCGGCGCCCGCTCCGGCCCCGGCGGTTTCCGCGCCCAAACCCGCCCCGGCCCCCAATCCCGTGGCAACCGCAGCGCCCAAGCCGGCGGCGTCCCTGACCTACACCGTCCGGCCCGGAGACACCCTGTACAGCATCGCCAAAAAGCACGGCCTCACCGTGGACCAGTTGAAGAGGCTGAACGGCTTGAAGGGCGACAGCCTAGGGGTGGGCCAGGAATTGAAGCTGAAATAGGAATCATCCGCCTAAAGCGTGCCTGGCTCCGAGGCAAGGCCGTACCGGGAATCGGCCCGATCCCGGTCCCCCCCTTGGAAAACGCCCAAGCCTAACCCCCCTTTGAAAAAGGGGGGCAGGGGGGATTTCTTTTTTTTCAGCTTTGATGAAACCGCAACAAGTCGTCATCCCGGCGGAGGCCGGGATCCAGAATTTTTTTGCAACCTATTGAAAAGACTGGATCCCGGCCTTCCAGTACCAGGAATTTCCAGGACCGCCCTTCCCTGTCCACCCGGGCCGCCGATCCCCATCATCCACGCATACTTCTCCCTCTCCTCACGGGCATGGCCCCCAGCCCGGCGATCCCCTCCCCCAAGATTTCCCTTGATCCCAATCCTTTTTTGAGGCAAAGGGAGCATCCCAAGTACTTTTCCGCGCCAAGGAGGGACGACGCGCCGGGTTTTCGCCGGGCGGGCCTTCCAAGGCGCTTTTTTCATTCGAAAAGGACAGCGCGTTTCCGTCATGAAGACCAACCCGAATATCAGGAACGTGGCCATCATCGCCCACGTGGACCACGGCAAGACCACCCTGGTGGACGCCATGTTCAAGCAAAGCGGCACGTTCCGCGAGGGCGCGGAAATGGCCGACCGCCTCATGGACAACATGGAGCTGGAGAAGGAGCGCGGCATCACCATCGCGGCCAAGAACTGCTCCGTGGTATGGAAAGGCGTGAAGGTCAACATCATCGACACCCCGGGCCACGCGGACTTCGGCGGCGAGGTGGAGCGCGCCCTGTCCATGGCCGACGGGGCCCTGCTCCTGGTGGACGCCTCCGAGGGGCCCCTGCCCCAGACCCGGTTCGTGCTGCGGAAAACGCTGCGCGCGGGTCTGAAGGTCCTGGTGGTCATCAACAAGATCGACCGCAAGGACGCCCGGATCGCCGAGGTGCTGGACGAGATCTACGACCTATTCATCGACCTCGACGCCACGGACGGGCAACTGGACTTTCCCTGCCTCTACGCCGTGGGCCGGGACGGGGTGGTCATGAAGGACCCCGACGACCCGCGCCAGGACCTGTCCCCCCTCTTCGACGCCATCGTGAAGGAAATCCCGCCACCGTCCTATGACCCTTCCATGCCTTTCCAGATGCTGGTGTCCGATCTGGGCTACAGCGACTACCTGGGCCGGCTGGCCGTGGGCCGGGTGGTGAACGGCGAGGCAAGAAGCCGCCAGGACCTGGCCTGCATCCAGGAGGACGGGAGTCACGTGCCCCTGAAGGTGGGCAAGCTCCAGGTCTACGAGGGCATCTCCCTTATGGAAGCCGACCTGGCCCGGCCCGGGGACATCGTGGTGCTCTCGGGCATCGAGGATGTTTCCATCGGCGACACCATCTGCAACCGGGACGACCCCAGGCCCCTGCCCCGCATCCGGGTGGACGACCCCACCGTGTTCATGACCTTCGGCATCAACACCTCCCCCTTCGCGGGCCGGGAGGGGCGCTTTGTCCAGTCCTCCAAGATCGACGAACGGCTCCACAAGGAGACCCTGCAAAACGTGGGCATCCGCGTGGAAAGGGGGGAGGACAAGGAGAGCTTCGTGGTCAAGGGCCGGGGCGAGTTCCAAATCGCCATCCTGGTGGAGACCATGCGCCGGGAGGGATTCGAGTTCACCGTGGGGCGGCCCCGGGTGATCTTCAAGAAGGAGGGTGGCAAACTCCTGGAGCCCATGGAACACCTGTTCGTGGACTGCGGCGAGGAATTCCTGGGGACCGTGACGGAAAAGCTGGCAGCCCGGAAAGGCCGGATGATCAATCTGGTGAACAAGGGCTCGGGCCGGGTGCGCCTGGAATTCTCCGTGCCCTCCCGGGCCCTCATCGGTTTCCGGGACGAGTTCCTCACCGACACTAAGGGCACCGGGATCGCCAACTCCCTGTTCGACGGCTACGGAGAGTACCGGGGCGACTTCCCCGCCCGCCTCTCCGGCTCCCTGGTTTCGGACCGCCAGGGCATCGGCGTGGCCTACGCCCTCTACAACCTGGAACCCAGGGGCCGGCTCTTCATCGTGCCCACCACCCCGGTGTACGAGGGCATGGTCGTGGGCGAGCACAACCGGGACCAGGACCTGAACGTGAACCCGTGCAAGGAAAAGAAGCTCACCAACATGCGGGCCTCGGGCAAGGACGACAACGTGCTCCTCACCCCGGTCAAAGCCCTGACCCTGGAACAGGCCCTGCACTTCCTGGGCGAGGACGAACTCCTGGAAGTCACCCCCAAAAGCCTCCGCATCCGCAAAACCATCCTATCCGCCACCATCCGCCACCAAGCCCGCTCCGCCAAGTTCAAGGGAGCGCAGGGATAGGTGGAGAAGAATTGGGGGGAACCTTTCTTTTCATGAGAAAAGAAAGGTTCCCCCCAAACCCCCTTCCAAAGAAAAGCAGCATTATGGCTACACGATTCCCGAGAGCCCCAGTGCCGCCCCGCCGCCACCCCCCTTTCCCAAAGGGGGCAGGGGGGATTCGCCCCGGCTGCCAAGGCATCGGGGCAAAGGCTGGCCCAATCCACGGCAAACCCGGCTTTTCCCGTTCGAAAAATGATTTGCCCCTTCCCGGCCTCCCCCTTTTCCCCAACTACACGCCCGTGGCCCCCGAAATCTCCTTCACCCTCCCCACCCGCCCGTCCTCCAGGCGGACCTTGATGCCGTGGGGGTGGGTGGGGGATTTGGTGAGGAGGTCTTTCACCACGCCCCGGGTTATGCGGCCCGTGCGCTGATCCGCCTTCTGCACGATGCCCACCTCCAACCCGGGCCGGATGTCGCTTCTCCGTGTTCCGTCCATCATCCTCCGAAAACCAGCCAATAACTTTGCCAAACGGATCACCGCAACCGTGCGAGATCCAGCGCCCAAAACCTATCCACTTGAAAACGCAAAGTTTTTTGAAGGGGGGTGCGGGGGGAAACTTTTTTTCAAAAAAGTTTCCCCCCGCAAAATCCTGAAAACGACTATCCCACTTCCACGTCCCGGGGCAGGCGGTTTTTCAGGATGTCCACGGTTTCGTCCACCAGGTCCATGAGCACTTCGGCTGCGGGCTTGATCTCGTGGATGAGCCCGGACACCTGGCCCGCGAACCCGCCCACGTACTCCTCCTTGCCGCCCTTCACAAAGCAGTTCAGAAGCGCCGAGGACAGCAGCACCTGGAGAGGGAACGGCAGGGCGGTGAGGCCCGACGCCTCCCATATCTCGTGGAATCTGGATATGTTGGCCCGGGAGGTCTTGCCTGTGTACAGGGTGGAGACCTTGGTGCCCTCATCCGTGGAATCGAGGATTCTGCCCTTGCATAGGTCCGAGGCCCCGCCCTCGGTTGTAGCGAGAAACCGGGTGCCCACCCAGGCGCCGATGCAGCCCATGGCCAGGCAGGCTGCCACGCCCCGGCCGTCACCGATGCCCCCCGCGCCCAGAACCGGCGTGGGAGCCGCCGCGTCAATGGCCTGGGGGATGAGCGCCATGGTGCCCACCCGGCCCGTGTGGCCGCCGCCCTCGTGCCCCTGGGCCACCACCAGGTCCGCGCCGCTTTTGGCGATGCGCCCGGCGTTCTTGGCGTTGCCCGAGATGCCCAGCACCTTCACCCCGGCGGCGTGGGCATCGGCCACCATCCAGCCCGGGTCCCCCAGACCGGCGGCGAAAAGCGGCACCTTTTCCTCCAGGCAGATGGCCACCGCCTCCTTGGGCCGCATGGTGGTGGTGTCCGTCTTCACCAAAAGTTCCGGGTCCACGGGCGGCAGGTCCAGTTCCTTCCGCACCTTGGCGAACCAGTCCTGGTACTCCTGGGGCAAAAGAGTGATGACTTTGGCCAGGGGAATGTCCTCCTGGCCCTCCAGGCCCTCCATGATGTTCTTGGGCAACAGGAGGTCCACGCCATAGGGCTTCTTCGTGCGGGCCTTGATCTCCCGGATGGCCTCCCGAAGCTCCCCGAGGCTGTAGCCCGAGCCCCCCAGAACCCCCAGGCCCCCGGCCTCGGAAACCGCCACCACAAGATCCACCGGCGCGCCCACGGGCTCGCCGATGAGATTGGGCCCCATCCCCGCGCTCATGATGGGATACTCGATACCCAGCATGTCGCAAAGCCTGGTCCGAAGAACGCTGCGTCCCATGGTCCGCTCCTTTCCCTGTGGCGATGGCTTCGCAAAAAGCCGTGATGCTGCGTTGCGCTTCACCGGAAAACGGCTCGACGTACAAAAGTACGCCTCCCCCTTTCCCGGCTCGCGCGCCTTGCCTGACGGCTTTTTTCGAAGCCATCATGATACGGAGAAACAACCTTTCGTGGGCAGGAGGCCAACAGGCTGTTCAAAGACGTGATCTGCAAGGCGCGCGAATCCCGAGGAATGAGGCGAACTTTCACCCCAAGGAATCTTCGATTCCTTGGGGACCCCGATACTGTACGCTGCAGTGACGAGGGATGAAGCGCAACGCCGCAGATCGCGTTTTTGGACAGCCTGCTAGCGGCCCTGGAAATCCGGGTCGCGCTTCTCTTTGAAGGCCCGGGGGCCTTCCTTGGCGTCCCGGCTCATGAACACGGGGAGCGCGATGTCCATCTCCTTCTGAAGGGCGGCCTCGGTGGAAAGGCCGGCGTTCGCGAGGACGGCCTTTTTCAACGCCGTCACGGCCAGGGGGCCGTTTTTGGAAATCATCGTGGCGTAGCGCTCGGCCTCCTCCATGATCTTTTCCCGGGGCACCACCTTGTTCAGGAATCCCCATTCCAGCATCTGCTCCGCGTCCACCAATTCGCCGGTGAGGAGGATCTCCATGGCCCGGGCAAAGGAGATCTGCCGGGGCAGGTACACGGACGAGCCCATCATGGGAAAGATGGACCACTTGACCTCCTGGAGCCCGAACTTCGCCCCCTCCGCCGCCACGCGAATGTCCGTGGAGTAGAGGATCTCCATGCCCCCGGCAATGGCCGTGCCGTTCACCGCCGCCACCACGGGCTTGTCCAGGGTCATGCCCCGGAGAAAGGCCCGGAACATGACCGAGGGATCGCCCACCACGGCGCGGTCCGCGTCGGTTTCGGGCTGGCGAGCGCCGGTGACCAGGGGAATCAGCTTCCCCAAATCCGCGCCGGAACAAAAAGACTTGTCCCCCGCGCCCGTCAGGATCGCGCACCGCACATCCTTGTCCCCGGCCACGTCCTTCCACGCCTCGGCCAGCGCCAGCACGGTTTCCGGGTCCACGGCATTGTGCGCCTCGGGCCGGTTCAGGGTGATGTACGCAATCCGGTTTTTCTTTTCATAACCCAGCGCCATGGATGCCTCCTTCTGATTTCGAAAGACGAAGTGATACAAGGTAAAACACGATGGGGCCATATACCCATATCAGTTGAGGGACCAGGGTGATGAAGCCGCGTCCCGATTCAAAGAGAACGGGGTTCCAGCATTGTTCGGTGAAGGTCCAGGCCCCGGCCTGAGTAGCGGAAAACTCCACGGCAAATTCCTGAACCTGCCCCCATACCAGCATCACGCCAAGTTCCTTCCATCGAAATTTGCTCAGGATGGGCGCCTGACAAATTTTTAAGGTGAGCCAATAACCGATCAAAAACAGACCGCCATCCCAAAAGCTGTGAAGAATGGGATGCAACAGGCGGTTGCCGGGAAATTCCTTCAGATAGATGAGGGCCGGTTTTTCCATGAAATCCGGGCCTGCAAAGTAAATGGGGATTTCCCAGGTGAGCCCGACCAGGAACCCCAGCCAGAACAATTTCCAGATCATGGGGGAAAACCGTCCGGTCCGGTGCTGGATATAAAAGAAGACGGGCAGGGATAGGGCAATAAGGAAATCCGCCGTGTAATAGGCATCCGCAATCATGGGTATCTCTTTCCTTTCCGTGGGTGGTCCTGGGAACAACAGGGACAAACCCTGCCCGGTCATCCCGCACGAACGGATGCATTTCCACCGTCCCCGTCATTCCGGCAAAGGCCGGAATCCATTCCAAATGTTGGGTGAACCTTGCGCGTTGCGCAGGAACCGGCCAACCGACCAGACTCATAACCCAGCGCCATGGTTGCCTCCTTTGGTTCGCGGAAAGGTGGGGGGAAAAGCGGTAGCGGAGACAGGTTACGCGGAGTCGCGGAAAAAATCCACCGATCCCACAAAATCCCCAGGAGAAAATGCCCCCGGAGCGCCGTGGGAAGGGCCGCCCGGCCTACCCCGCTTGCAGCCCTTTTATTGAGATGTGGTAGGAATAGAGGATTTCAAAGGAATAAGAGAAACCACAACATATTGCGGTAGGCCCATCGGGAAGACGGTATCTACCGGGCTATCCATTCAATAGAAAAAATGAATGAAATCATTGTATTGGGCTGATTCCACAGTCCAGCCCACAAGACTGGCTATCCGGCCTATTCCAGTCCGCCCCATTTCTCGTTCAGGTAGATGGCGGCCCGTGTGGCAAAGGAGCCGAAGTTGTCCACGTACAACACGTTGGGGAAAATCTTTTTCGTGAGCTTGTTTTCGTGGAGGAGCTCGTCGATTTCCGGTAGCAATTTGGGCCCCGCCAGCTCCGCCAGGTCCATGATGCTGGGGGAAAGGCCGGAACAGCATCCCGCCGCTTCCGCGTCGCTCAGCGTCAGAGTCCAAGAGAGAAGGAAATATTGTAAGCGTTCAGGGGGTCTCTACGCCAGTTCGGCTATCCAGGTCACATCGGTGGGTTGACCATTGAGGTGATCGGAGATGGCTTGGACGAGGCGGGGGTAGGTGGGGAGGTCGTGCATGCGGCAGGTTTGCTTTACG
>JAHJUF010000040.1 GCA_018829095.1 Pseudomonadota bacterium
AAACCCGGAAGGCCGAAAAGCACTTGAGGGCCAGAAGTATCTTTGCTCCGGTCCTTAGGCTCAGCTCCGATAAAATTTTGAGGTTGGCCTCCAAAAGCGCCTCGTCGATAACGTACGAGGGGCTGGGGACCTCCTTTATCCAATCAAATCCGTTCATTCAGGGAAGGTTTCCGTCCAGGGCAGGCCGTGGCGGTTCAATCTTTCCATGAAGGGCGCGGGGTCGAATTCCTCCACGTTGAAAACGCCCTTTCCACGCCACTCGCCGGTAAGCATCATCAGCGCGCCGATCATTGCCGGTACGCCGGTGGTGTAGCTTATGGCTTGGGCGCCCACCTCGCGGAAGCATTCGGCGTGGTCGCAGACGTTGTATATATAGTATTTGCGGGGCTTGCCGTCTTTTACGCCCTCGATCATGCAACCGATATTCGTCTTTCCCTTGTAGCCGTCGGCAAGGGAGGAGGGGTCCGGAAGAAGGGCCTTCAAAAACTGGAGCGGGATTATGTCGATGCCGTTGTAATGAACGGGATCGATGCGGGTCATGCCCACGTTTTCGAGCACCCTCAAGTGCGTGAGGTAGTTTTCCGAAAAGGTCATCCAGAAGCGCATCCGCTTTACTTCCGGGATGTTGATGGCCAGGGACTCCATCTCCTCATGGTACATGAGGTACATCTCCCTCTCGCCCACCTCGGGGAAATCCCAGGGCTGGTGCAGGGAAAGGGGCGGGGTCTCGATCCAGCGGCCGTCCTCCCAGTACCGCCCCGGCGCGGTCACCTCCCGGATGTTGATCTCCGGGTTGAAGTTGGTGGCGAACGGAAGGCCGTGATCCCCGGCGTTGCAGTCCATGATGTCCACAAAGTCGATGCGGTCGAAATGGTGCTTGCGCAGGTGGGCGAAAAAGAGGTTGGTGGCCCCGGGGTCGAACCCGCAGCCCAGAAGCGCCATGAGGCCTTGCCGGGCGAACCGGTCCTGGTAATCCCACTGCCACTTGTAGCAGAACTTCGCCTCGTCCCGGGGCTCGTAGTTGGCCGTGTCCAGGTAGTGGGCCCCGGCTTCCAGGCAGGCGTCCATGATGGACAGGTCCTGGTAGGGAAGAGCCACGTTCACCACCAAGTCGCTTTCGTGCTCGCGGATGAGCGCCGCCACCTGGGCCGGGTCGTCGGCATCCACCTGGGCGGTGAGGACCGGCGAACCGCACAGGGCCGCGATGCGGTCGCACTTTTCCCGGGTCCGGCTGGCCAGGACGATATCGGAAAAAACCTCCCGGGCCCGGGCGCATTTCTGGGCCACCACAGACCCCACGCCCCCGGCGCCGATGATAAGAAGCCTGCCCATGATTACTCCTTGCCTGTTCATCGATTCCACGGGGGATCGGGGTTCCCATGCCCACCCGGGCTCCCCGGCCCGGCAAACGGCCAGCGCCTACCGTAATACCGTGGGGCCGGGGAATCAACCGGGGTTTTGGCCGCCCGGGCCGGTCCCGCAAAAAAAGTTTGATTTTTGGCCCGAACCGTGTTAGGCGCGGATTATGGATAGTTGTTTGCCGGCTCAATCGTGGGAGGGGAAGCACCTTGGCGGACATGGGGAGTCTTGCGGTCAGGGTTCAGGGCAATGACATAGAAAAAGCCCTGCGTCAGCTCAAGAAGAAAATCCAGAGCGAGGGCCTTTTCCGGCAGCTCAAAATGAAGAATGCCTACGAAAAGCCCAGCGAGAGCAAGCGGCGCAAGTGGCGGGAGGCTGAACGCCGCCGCCGCCAGGCGGTCCGGAAGAAGCGATAGCCCTCCGGCCGGGGACTGGACAGGAAATAACGGGAGAAGGGGCCCCGGGGCCGTTTGGCCGGGAGCGTCCGCCATCCGTGCGGGAACATCCATTCATGCCAGGGGGGCTTTGCCCCCTCTTTTTATGCCCTCGTTCCCCCGTCACGCCAAGGGCCCGCGCCAGCGGGCCTTTTTCTCTTGCGGGCCCGGGTTCGGGAGCGTATTTTGCGCCCCGGACACAAACAGCCCTCCGGGAAATGAGCCCGGCCGGGCCGATGGCCGGGACGCAGCCCCCCCGTCATTCCCGCAAACCCGGAACCACGAGACTTCGGACAGCGGCTTGAACCCGCGAACTCTTGAAAACATCCGCCCCAAAAGCGGCAGGACATCATGAACGATTCCCAGAACGCCCCGGACCGGGACGAGTACGCCCGGTGCCTGGAATACCTGTTTTCCCTGGGCCGGTTCGGCATCAAGCTGGGCACGGAAACCATCTCCGCCATGCTGGCCGGACTGGGCGACCCCCAGGACCGATTCCCCTCCATCCACCTGGCCGGGACCAACGGCAAGGGCTCCGTGGCGGCCATGCTGGCGGCGGTGCTCTCCCGGAGCGGTTACAAGGTGGGGGTCTACACCTCGCCCCACCTGGTGCACATCAACGAGCGGTTCTGCGTGGACGGGCGGCCCGTTTCCGACGGCCAGGTCCTGGAGGCCTTCCGGGCGGTCCACAACGCGCCCCGGCCCGAGCGGGAAGCCACCTACTTCGAGTACACCACGGCCATGGCCTTTCACATCTTCGCCCGGACCAAGGTGGACTGGGCCGTGGTGGAGACGGGCATGGGCGGGCGGCTGGACGCCACCAACGTGATCTCGCCCCGGCTGTCCGTCATCACCAACATCAGCCTGGAGCACCAGCAGTACCTGGGGCGCACCCTGGCCGCCGTGGCCACGGAAAAGGCGGGGATCATCAAGCCCGGGGTCCCGGTGGTCACCGGCGCGCGCCAGGAAGCGGCCCTTTCCTCCATCCGCAAGGCGGCCGTGGAAAGACAAGCTCCCCTGTACGTCTATGGTAAAAACTTTTCCGTGCGCCGGAAGGGGGACGGGACCTTCGCCTTCTCCGGCCTGGGGGAGAGGCTTTCGAGGCTCACCACCCGGCTCTGCGGCCCCCACCAGGCGGACAACGCGGCCCTGGTCCTGGCCGGGGTCCGGCTCCTCCAGGAACAGGGGGTGTCCATCCCGGACGAAGCCCTGGTCCGGGGCGTGGCCGAGGCCCGGTGGCCCGGGCGGCTGGACGTGGTGGGCGAAAACCCCCGCATCGTCCTGGACGGGGCCCACAACCTGGCGGCCATGAAGGTGCTGATCCGCGCCTTTGGCCAGGCGTTCCCCGGCGAGCGGCCCACGGTGATCGCGGGATTCCTGGACGACAAGCCCTGGCCCCAGATGCTCTCCATGCTCTCGGCCATGGCCGGACGCCTCATCCTCACCCAGCCGGCCATCAACCGGGCCGTGCCGGCCGCCCGGCTGTTCGCAGCCCTGCCGGCGGACGCGCCCCCGGCCTCCACGGCGGACTCGGTGGCCCGGGCCCTGGACCTGGCCCTGGACCAGACCCCGGCCAGCGGCGCCATCCT
>JAHJUF010000337.1 GCA_018829095.1 Pseudomonadota bacterium
CCGAAGCTATCTCCGAAGATCAATCCGAATCAGGCCTCGGGACTTTTGGCCTCCCAATTTTCTTAAGTCAACGGCATTGAGTGGCGCCCGGGTCATTTTGTTTGGTGCCCGCCGCATAACTAAGGATCATTAGGGTTTTCTTGGCCACAAGGGGATTTTGCATGGATGGAATCCTGGAGGGAAAAAACGTCTGTTTTGCTTACCCCGGGCAAGAGCCCATTATCCGGGAAACATCCTTTGCCTTCCCCAGGGGCGGACTGGTCCTGGTACGGGGCCCGTCCGGCGCCGGAAAATCCACGTTCTTAAGACTCCTGAACCGGATGGAGACCCCGGCATCGGGAAGCTTGGCGTATAAAGGCCGACCCCTGGACAGCTGGGACCCTGTTCAATTGCGCACCAAGATCATCCTCTTGCAGCAGACCCCTGTCGTGGTCCCGGGGACCGTGGCCAAAAACCTTCTTTTGCCTTTTGATTTTGCCGCCAACCAACACCTTTCCCGGCCCACGGAATCGGCCATGGAACAGGGGTTGTCCGAATTTTTGTTAAGCGGCGTTTCCCTTTCGGATCATGCCTCCGACCTCTCCGTGGGCCAGCGCCAGAGGCTTTGCCTTTTGCGCGCCCTTCTGCTCTCCCCGGACGTGTTCCTTTTGGATGAACCCACAAGCGCTCTGGACCCGGAGAGCAAAGGCGCGGTGGAGCGCATCGCCGAGCACCTCTGTCTGGACCACGGCCTCTTGGTGGTGGTGGTGAGCCACCTGGATTTTTCCGCTCGCAGGACCTCCCCCCTGAACTTTTCCCTTTCCCGAAACACCCTGGAAGAAAGCAGCCGATGAACAACCCTCTTTATATCGGAAACTGGCAGCTTGCCCTGGGCGTGATCTTTATCTTTTTTGCCGGAGCCGCCTCTCTGGTCCATAAACTCGGGCTCGGCAAGGATCTGGCTGTGGGGACGGTCCGGACTTTTGCCCAGTTGTTCCTCATGGGATATGCGCTGACCATTATTTTTCAGCTTACGATGGGCTGGGTGGTTGTCCTGATTTACGCTGGCATGATTTTTTTTGCGGCCTGGACCGTCCGGGGCCGGGTCACGGAAAAGCAGGTCCGGTTCTTTTTCCCCACCCTGGGGGCCATGATGGCCTCCTATATGCTGGTGACCATTCTGATAACGGGAGTGATTGTCCAGGCCGAGCCCTGGTGGGACCCCCGGTACTTTTTACCCCTGGGAGGCATGGTGGTGGGCAACTCCATGACAGCTATTTCCCTTTCCCTGGACCGGTTTTTTTCAGACCTTCGAACCCGGCGGGAGGAAGTGGAGATGAAGCTTTCATTGGGGGCCGATTACAAGGAGGCCAGCCGGGATATTTTTGCATCCGCCATCAGCGCGGGTATGATCCCTTCCATCAATTCCATGATGGGCGTGGGCCTGGTGTTCATTCCGGGCATGATGACCGGCCAGGTGCTTACCGGAGCCGATCCCATGGACGCCGTCCGCTACCAGATCATCGTCATGCTCATGCTGGTGGGCTCCACGGCCATTGGTTCGCTATTGGTGACCTGGCTGGTGAGAAGGCGCTGTTTCGGCCCGGCCCATCAACTCGTGCTGACCCGGTCCTTGGGGGGGGGGAGCTGATCAGCTCCGTAGGCTGGGTGGCTCCGCACAAAGCGCGGTTTTCAGTGGCACCCGGGAACCCCGGGCCGTGGCAACTCGTTGCCAGGGTCCGAAGGACAATAGGTTTTCTTTCAAGGTTCCAAGGCCCATTCCTTTAGTCTGCTCCGTCCTTTTCCATCATCCCCTTCGCCATTTCCAGCGCCTCTTCCCTGGTCCGGATTTCTCCGGCGTCCTGGGCGGCGCGGAGGGCTTTTAGCAGGGGCCCCATTTCCGGGCCCGGGCGGATGCCCAGGGATTTCAGCTCCTTGCCTGTGACCAGGGGTTTTTCGTCCCGGCGGGTTGCGGCAAAGGCAAAATATTCCAGGACCCAGGCTTCGGCGCGGCGGCTTTTTGCCTCAGCTTCTTCCGGCTCCGTGGCCGGGCCGTGTTTGGACCGCAGGTCCGCCGAGGCCAGGATCAGGGCGGCGGCAGCCGGGGGGCCGGTCTTGCGGAACCAGGACAGGAAGGTTTTTTGCTTCACTCCGGGCTGCACCAGGTTCTCGGCGTGGAGGTGCTGGCCCGCCACTGTCGCAAAAAAATCCCGGTCCCGGGCGGAGGTCCTCAGGCGCAGGGCCGCCTCAAGGGCGAGTCTTTCGCTTTCCTTTTCGTGGCCGTAAAAGGTGGCCCGGTCCTTGTGCATGGCCCGGGTGGCGGGCTTGCCCGCATCGTGGAACAGGGCCGCCAGCTTGGCCAGGGGCCTGTGCCTTCCTTCTGCCAGGAATCCGGCCACCTCCTGCCCCCGCTCCCCGAACCTTTCCCCGGGCTCTTCCACGGCCTGTTCCAGGAGGTCCAGCACAGCTAGGCTGTGTTCCCATACGTCCTGGTGGTGATAGTGGTTCTGGGTCACGCCCTTCATGGGGGCAAGCTCCGGGAATATTTGCCCCAGGACCCCGGTTGCGTCCATGTCCCGGATGGTTGCCGAGGCCCGGGGCGTCTCCAGAATCAGAACCAACTCCTTCCATATCCGCTCCCCGGCCACCCGGGAAAGCCCCGGCGCGTGGCGGGCCATCCATTCCCGGGTCTGTCCCTCCACGGAAAAATCCAGGGTCGCGGCAAAGCGGAAGCCCCGCAGGACCCGCAGGGGGTCGTCGGACAGGCTTTGTTCCGCCACGGCCCGGAGGATTTTTGCCTCAAGGTCTTTTCGCCCCCCCAGGGGGTCGGCCAGCTCCGCAGCCCCGGCCCCCGCGATGCGCAGGGCCATGGCGTTTATGGTGAAGTCCCGGGCCGTGAGGTCCGCCAGGATGTCCGGGCCCCGGAAATCCATGATGTCCAGGAAATCCCCGGGGTCGGCCCGGTTCACCACCCGGAAGCAGACCGGGTGGGGCGGCTTTTCCATGGGCACCAGGGCAGCCCCCCGGGCCCGGGCGAGGCTGGCGGCAAAGGTTTTCGCCTCAGCCCCGGGGCAGGCCAGGTCCAGGTCCGAGACTTCCCGCCCCAGGACCAGATCCCGCACCGCGCCGCCGACTAAGTACAGCTCTTCCGGATGTTCAAGGCCCGAAAGCCAGCGGGTGAGGCAAGGGATTTCCATGGCGCATCCTTGCAGGCCCGGGGGCCTGGGTTGGGGAAAAGGTGGCGCGGCCCTGGGGCGAACCCTCCCTGCCCACCTTTGGGAAAGCGGGGGGGATTCCGTTTGGGCTGTTTTCCAAAAGGAGCCTGTTTCCGGTACCCGCCCCAAAAGCCGAAAGCGCTTGCCCTGTTGTTAATTGCCCTTGACCGGAAAGGGGAAAGCCTCTAACATTACGCGTTTCTTTTTCCGATTATGAACCGCCTCGGCGGACCTGGCAAGCCGGGACCCGGGTGTTTTACGAAACGGGCAGGAAGAACCATGATCCACATCAGCCTGCCGGATGGCAAGCAGCTGGAATTTGACGCTCCGCCCACAGGCCTGGACGTGGCGGAGAGGATCGGCCCGGGCCTGGCCCGGGATGCTGTGGCCGTCCGGGTGGACGGCGAACTCCTGGACCTCTCCCGGACCATCGAGGCGGACGCGGGCATCCAGATCCTCACCACCCGCGACGCCGAGGCCCTCACGGTCATGCGCCACAGCGCGGCCCACGTCATGGCCCAGGCCATCCTGCGCCTGTACCCCAAGGCCCGGCTGGCCATCGGCCCGGTGGTGGAGGATGGATTCTACTACGACGTGGAAATGGAGCCCATCTCCGAGGAGGATTTTCCCCGGATCGAAAAGGAAATGGCCGCTATCGTGGCCGCCAAGATCCTCCTTTCCCGCGAGGTGGCGGAAAAGGGCGTGGCCCTGGCCCGGTTTTCCGAGGATCCCTACAAGCAGGAAATCATCAGCGAGCTTCCTGTGGACACGGTGACCCTCTACCACCAGGAGGAGTTCACGGACCTTTGCCGGGGGCCCCATGTTCCCCACACGGGCATGGTGCGGGCGTTCAAGCTCATGAAGGTCTCCGGGGCCTACTGGCGCGGGGACAGCGCCCGGCAGCAGCTCCAGCGGGTCTACGGCACCGCGTTCTTCGACAAGAAGGCTCTGAATGCCTACCTCCACCTCCTGGAGGAGGCCAGGAAGCGCGACCACCGGAAGGTGGGCACGGCCCTGGACCTCTTCTCCTTCCACGATGAGGCGCCGGGCATGCCCTTTTTTCACGCCGCCGGCATGGAAGTGTGGAATGCGCTCCTGGATTACTGGCGCGAAGAGCACCGCCGGGCCGGCTACGTGGAAACCAAGACGCCCCTCTTGCTGAATCGCAGCCTGTGGGAGCGCTCCGGGC
>JAHJUF010000338.1 GCA_018829095.1 Pseudomonadota bacterium
CTGCCGGCTTTTGTTCGCAAACCGCTTGTGATACAAGGGAAACAGGCCGGCCATGCCGGCGGAAACCTCGAAAAGGAGGACTTGCGGAACCTGGGGCGAATGCGCTTTTTCGCACCCGCGCCTCCGCGACCTGCCCATGTCCCAACGATCGCCGGGCCTTTGGGGCCGCCTGTTCCAGAAAAGGAGCCAACCGGAGTCCGGCGGTGAACCGGAGCTTACCACCCTGGTGGACCGCCCCAGGGAGCCCGGGGACCTGTTGTTGGGTACCTGCCGCATCCTGGAGGTCCTGCCCGGCTCCTGGGGGGCGGTGTATGTGGTCAGCGACCCGGCCCAGGACATCGTGTTCGCCGTGAAGCAGCCCCCGGACCACGCCGCCTCGGACCCGGACTTTTCCGCCCGGGCGGCGGCGGCCGCTTCCAACTGGAACTCCCTGGGCATGCACCCCCACGTGGCCTACCTGTATTTTGCCCGCCAGGAAGACGGACTTCCCTACCTTTTCGTGGAACACGTTCCCGGCCAGACTCTGCGCCGCCGCCTGGAGGGGGGGCTCACGGACTACAAGGCCGGGATAAAGCTGGCCCTGGAAGTGGCCCGGGGCATGGAACACGCCCACCGCCGGGGAGTGCTCCACCGGGGCCTGAGGCCCGAAAACATCCTGATCCAGGACCGGGGCGTGGCCAAGATCACGGATTTCGGCCTGGCCGCCGCCTGGCGGCCCCCCGTTGCCAAGGGCCGGAAAAGGGACCCGGCCGCCGGCCACCTGCCCCCGGCCTACGTGCCCTTCGAGGCGTGGGAGAACCCCGCCCCCGCCACCCCCGAGAATCCCGGCGGCGTGGGGTTCGATTCGGACGTGTTCAACTTCGGGGTCTGCCTGTGGGAGGTGTTCCTGGGGAAAACCCCCTACAGGGACACGGCCAAAAAGCCCTCCGCCCCGCCCCGGGACCCCTCGGAGATCCGGCCGGATTTCCCGGACCCGTTGAAAACTCTGCTCTACCGGTGCGTGGCCCCGGACCGGGCCGAGCGCTACCCGGATTTCTCCGCTGTGCTGGCGGATCTGGAACAGGCCTGGCGAGCCTTTTTCTCGTCCCCTCCCCCGGCCCTGCCCTTTCAACCCGGGGACTTTGCCGCAGACTGCGCCAACAACCGGGGGTGGCTGGCCTGGACCCTGGGGGAAAAAGAAGAAGCGCGGCGGTTCTGGCACCAGGCCCTTGCCCGGGACCGGACCCACCCCCAGGCTGCCTACAACCTGGCCCGGGCACGGTACCTGTACGGCGAAAAGGACGACACCGCCTTCCTGGCCTCGGTGCGGCAATCCGCCGGAAACCCCGCCCACCGGGCCGCAGCCGACGAATTGGCAGCCTGCGTCCATGCGGCCGGGGCGACTCGGATGCTGCCGCCGACGCCCTCCGGCACCGCCCCGAGAGGTTCCAGCAGCTTTTTTCCGAATCCCCGCCGGGCCGCACGGGCGTGGCCCGGGAATTCCTGGGCCATCCCCAGGCCGTGACCTGCGCCTCCATGAACTCCGACGGCCGGTTCACGGTCACCGGGAGCCAGGATGGATCCGTGCGTCTTTGGCAGACGGCCACGGGCGAATGCCTGGCCGAGATGCAGGCCCACCAGGGCAGCGTCAACAGCGTGGATGTTTCGGCTAACGGGCGGCTGGCCGTTTCCGGCGGCGCGGACTACGCCATCCGCATCTGGAGCTTCCCCGGCGGCCGCCTGGTGGGGGAGCACCGGGACCATTCCCTTGCGGTCAACGGGGTGGCAATCACGGGGGACGGACGTTTCGCCCTATCGGGGGGCGGGGATTCCACGGTGCGGTTCTGGGACATCATTGCAGGCTCCTGCACGGCCCAGTTCGTGGAGCACACATCCCGCGTCCTGGCTGTGGACATGACCGCCGACGGCCAGACCGGCCTCTCCCTGGCCGGGGACAACTCCCTGTTCGTGTGGAGCCTGGCCCTGGGCGCGGGCAAGCGCCTGGCCTCCCTGGAAGGCCCCCAGGGGGCCCTGACCACGGCCGTCCTCTCGGACAATGGCCGGCAGGTCCTGGCCGGGGATTCCCGGGGCAACCTCCTGGTCTTTGACGTGGCCAAAAAATCCCTGGACGAGGCCGTGGCGGCTCACGGCGGCCCCGTGACGGCCGTGAGCCTTTCAGCCTCCGGCCAGGTGGCCCTTTCCGTGGGGAAAAACGGCAAGGCCCGCCTATGGCGGATGCAGCCCCTGCGGTGCGTGCGGACCCTGGAAGGGTTCTCCGGCCCCAGCCAGTCCGTTGCCCTTTCCGCAGACGGACGCCTGGGGGTGGTCCCCGGGCCGGGCAACCGGGCGAGCCTTTTGGAGATCGCCCCGGAAAACCCGGTGCCAGGTCCTTTTCTCTCCCGGGCCGGCCGCCAGGATTTCCGGGCCATGGAGAAATCCATCCACGCCCAAAAGCTGGACCAGGCCCGGCTCCTGGCCGAGCGGGGGCATCTCCCCCAGGCCCAGGACCTGCTCCAGTTCGCCTGGAAGAACGCCCGGGCCGACGACGAAAAGGAGCTGGAGGCCCTGTACCTGGGCCTGGTGCCCAAGGGCCGCCTGAAAAGCCTGTTCGCCTGCCAGTCCGTGACGCCCTTGAAGGGCCACACGGACCGGGTCCGGGACCTCGCCTTCTTCCCGGACGCCACCCGGGCCGCATCCGCCTCCTACGACCGCACGGCCCGGGTGTGGCACCTGGCCTCGGGCCGGTCCCGGGCCGTGGTCCGGGGTCACGCCGACGGGTTGGCCGGGGTGGCCGTGTCCCCGGACGGCCTTGTCCTGGCCACGGGCGGCCTGGACAAGGCCGTGCGCCTGGCCAACCCCGGCACCGGGGACCCCATCCGCCGGGTGGTCCAGGAGAACCGCCCGGTCCTGTCCCTGGCCTTTGCCGCCCAGGACAAGCTCCTGGTGGGAACCGAAAAACTGGTTACAGCCTACCACCCCAAGAGCGGCCAGCGGGTGGGGGTCATGAACGCCTCCCGGCCGGACTCCATCCGCCTGGACGAGGCCGGGGCCTTTGGCCTGTGGCGCACGGACGGGGGCAACGCGGGCTACTACGAACTCACGGGAGGGTCCCTGGTCAAGGACCTGGTGGCCCACAAGGACGAGGTGGTGTCCCTGGACATCACGGTCCTGGGGCGCTTCGGGGTCACGGGGGACCGGTCCGGCACGGTCATCCACTGGCACCTGCCCACGGCCCGGCCCCTGGCCACCCTCCAGGCCCACCGGGAAGCCGTGACCGGGCTCGCCCTGTCCTTTTGCGGCTCTGTGTGCGTGTCCGGCTCCGAGAGCGGGGAACTCAAAATCTGGGACCTCCTCACCTCCGAGATGATGGCCGAACTCCCCAGCCACGCCCCGGGCATCCAGTGCCTGGCCCTGTCCAGGAACGCGAGGCACCTTTTGGTTGGAGGCCCGGAAGGCTCCATCAGCCTGTACCGCCTGGCCTGGACCCTGGAGTTCCCCGCCAAGCAAGGCCGCACCAGTGCATTTGGGAGGGTTTGAGGGAATGGGGGCCAGGGATACTTCAAAAAAGCAAGGAATCCGCAGATTACGCAGATTTTAAAAGATTACAGACAAATGGCGGCATAGAGCCTTTGCCGGAAAGTTCGACTTTTTGCAAAGCAGGCCGGGCCAGCCGAACCCCCCTTTGAAAAAGGGGGGCAGGGGGGATTTCTTTTTTTGGTTTTTTGCTTTTTTCCTTGATGGTCATGCAGGAAGCCCGGAATCCAGGGTCTTTGTAACGCACGGAAAAGACTCCCCGCTCCCCGTTTTCATTAGGACAGGCTTCACCGGGGTGACGGCAAGAGTGGTTTCCGGACTTATTGCATCCCCATCTTCCTTGAGGATCGGGAAGATTCCCAAATACCGAGGAAAACAGAGCCATGACCGAAGATCGCGCCCGTCCCCGGGTCCTTTCCGTATCCATCGGGGACGCGGACATCGAATACCTGGACTGGGGAGGCTCCGGGC
>JAHJUF010000339.1 GCA_018829095.1 Pseudomonadota bacterium
TCCAAAGGGGAGCAGGGGGGATTCGGCGGAAAGCCGTGAGGCCCGCGTCCACCCCGCGACCCGCCGGATAGGCGCGGTTTCCCCACCCCCCGCCCCTTATCCGTACCGGGGGTCTTCCAGGCCCGCCAGGGCCCGGCGCAGGACGTCCAGGGCCGATGTGGCGAAAATTTCCTTGTTGCGCTCCCGTTCCGGGAAGGGGAACCGGAACCGGAAGGACCGGTCGCCGTCCGGGCCGGAAAGGCCCACCCAGACCGTGCCCACGGGCTTTTCCTCCGTGCCTCCCGTGGGACCGGCAATGCCGGTGGTGGACAGCCCCCAGTCCGCCCCCACAGCCTCCCTCGCCCCCCGGGCCATCTCCCGGGCGGTTTCCCCGGACACGGCCCCGTGTTGGGCCAGGGTGCTTTCCGAAACCCCCAAAAGCCGGGTCTTGGCGTGGTTGGCGTAGGTCACTGCGGACAAGAGGAAATAGTCCGACGCCCCGGAAACCCCGGTGATCCGATGGGACACCAGGCCGCCGGTGCAGGATTCCGCCAGGGCCAGGGTCTGGCCCCGTTCCCGCAGGAGACGCCCCACCACAGCCTCCAGGTCCTCGTCCTCCAGGGAAAACACCCGGTCCCCCAGCCGGTCCGCCACCAGCCCTGCCGCCCGGGACAGAACCCGTTTTGCCTCATCGGCGTCCCCGGTCCGGAGATAGAGCTTGACCTGGACTTCGGGGAACAGCGCCCTCAGGCCCAGCTTGAGGCCCGGGAACTCCCCCTCCAGGCCGGAGACCATCTGGCCCACCCAGGCCTCGCCGCCGCCAAAAGTCCGCAGGGTCCGGGACCGGAAAACCTCAAGGGGCCGGTTGTCCATGAGCCTGATGCGGGGGATCACCTCTTGGGCCAGCATGCGCACCATCTCCCGGGGCACCCCGGGCAGGAAGAAGAACCGGCACCTGTTGATGTCCAGGGAAAAGCCCGGTGCGGTGCCCATGGGGTTGTCCAGGCGCAGGGCGGTTTCCGGCAGATAGGCCTGCTTGCGGTTGGACTCGTTCATCTTCCAGTCCATAGCCTTGAACAGGGCCTCGATCCAGGCCAGGGCCTCGGGGTCCAGGGACAGCCCCGTCCCCGCCGCCCGGGCCGCCGCCTCGGCGGAAAGGTCGTCCTGGGTGGGCCCCAGGCCGCCGGTGACCACGCAGACATCAGCCCGCCCGCCGGTTTCAGTGAAGGCATCCACCAGGGCGTCCAGGTCGTCGGCCACAGCCATGTGCCGCTCCACCCGAACCCCTTCTTCGAGCAAGGCCCGGGCGATGTGGGCCGAGTTGGTGTCCTCCACCGCCCCGTTCACCACCTCGTCCCCGGTGGCCAGAATCCACGCGATCATGTCTTTCCTTTTCCCGGGAAGGCTTGGGGGGGCAAGGCCCTCCTTCCTCTTCCCCATGCAAAGGCTTTTCAGGAGAGGGCGCTTCGCGCCCCAGGCCAGGCCGCCCGTCCAGTTGCGCCAGGATACCCCCATGCCCCGGGGGAAGCAAAGGGGGAAAAGCGCCCCGGGACAAAGCGGCGTTTTGGATCAGGCCCCGCCCCGGCGGATGGCCAGGGCCTGGTGGAAGACTTTCAGGTATTGGCGGGCGGCGCGGTCCCAGGTGAAGGTTTGGGCGGATTTCATGGCCTGGGCGGTCATGGCGTTCCAGGTGGGGGGATCGCGCCAGGCGTCCACGGCCCGGGAGGCGGCCCAGGTGAGGTCCCCGGCCCAGTAGGGGGTGAAGGAAAAGCCTGTGCCCGGGGAATGGCCGTGCCTGGGGTCGGAAACCGTGTCCGCCAGCCCGCCGGTGGCCCGGACCAGCGGGAGGGTGCCGTAGGCCATGGCGTAGAGCTGGGTCAGGCCGCAGGGCTCGTACAGGGAGGGCACGCAGAACAGGTCCGCCCCGGCGAAGATTTTCCGGGAAAGGGCCGGGTCAAAGGCGATTTTTGCCGCGAAGCGCCCCGGGTTTTCTTGGGCAAGGTTCCGGAGGGCCTCCACGTAGACTTGGTCTCCGGTGCCCAGGACCACGATGCCCAGGCCCAGGTCCATAAGCCCTTGGGCAGCCACCAGGAAAATGTCCAGGCCCTTCTGACTCACCAGTCGGGAGACCATGCCCAGGACCGGTTGGTCCATGAATTCGCCGGACAGGCCCATGCGTTCCAGGAGGTCGGCCTTGCAGGCGGTTTTGCCGGTGCGGTCCTCCAGGCTGTAGTTGGCAACCAGGTTCGGGTCCGTGGCCGGGTTCCAAAGGGCGAGATCCACGCCGTTGACAATGCCGTGGAGGCGGTCCGACCGGTATTGCACGAGCCCCTCCAGGCCCGCGCCCTGCCAGGATTCCCGGATCTCCCGGGCGTAGGTGGGGCTCACGGTGACCAGCTTGTCGGCAAAGGCGATGCCCGCTTTCATGAGGCTCATGCGGCCCCAGAACTCCAGGCCCCGCCAGTCCAGGTAGCGGTCCGGCAGGCCGATCAGGGGAACGTGCTCCGGGGGCACCAGGCCCAGGTAACCCATGTTGTGGATGCAGAACACCCCGGCGGTGCCGGGCAGCGCGCCGTTGTCCAAAAGGGCCATGACCAGGCCGGTCTGCCAGTCGTTGGCCAGGATGACGTCCGGGACGAAGGGCACGTGGCGGGGCAGGGCGGCCACGGCCTTGGAAAAGAGGAGGAACCGCTGGTCATTGTCGCCGTAGGGGCCGTAGGCGTCCCCGTACTTGCCGTCCCGGAGGAAGGAGGGGTCGTGGCGCACCAGGTACGCAGGCACCCCCGGGGCCAGGCTGGTTTCCAGGATGTCCACCAGGAGCCGGTCCGGGCCCATCCAAATGGGTACCTCCCGGGCCGCCACGGTGAAGGGAGTCTTGCCCAGGATTTCCCGGTAGGCGGGCAGGACCAGGGCGCATTGGCAGCCCAGAGCCGAAAGGGCCACGGGCAGGCTCCCGGCCACGTCTCCCAGGCCCCCTTCCTTGGCCAGGGGCGCAGCTTCGGTGGCGGCCACCAGGATGGTCAGGGGCTTTTTTGGGGGGGCGGGCGTGGACATGGGGACAGATTATACCAGCGAGGCCATGGAGAAAAGGGAGAAAGGCTGGAGGGGTTTTCCAGATCGCTTCGGCAAGCGGGGCGAATCCCCCCTGCCTCTATTTGAAAAAGGAGCAGAACCCCCCTTTGAAAAAAGAAGGGCCAATCCGGATTGAAAGACCGGATTGGCCCCTTTTTTCGCGGGACCCGCGTAGTCTGCGGGTTTTTTTGTTTTTACAGCACACCCGCCATCAGGCCTGGCGGGCGAATTTCGCACCGCGCTCCATGGCCGTGAGGTTTTGTTCCAGGAGGGCGGGGTTTTTCTTTTCCAGCATCTTCCGGAGGTCCTCCTCCACGGTCTGCCGGTTCACGCAGCCCGTGAGTTCGATGAGCGCGCCCAGGGCCACCATGTTGGCGGCCTTGACGTTGCCCACCTCCTCGGCGATCTCGGTGAGGGGCACGGCCACCACCTTGACGCTCCCGTCCACCCGGGCCGGGTCGCCGCACAGGGAGGCGTTGGACAGGATGAGGCCGTTTTCTTTCGTCTGGAGAGCGAACTTGTCCAGGGAGGGCTGGTTCAGGGCCACCAGGACGTCCATCCGGTCGAAGATGGGGGAGCCCACGGGCTTGTCCGAGATCACGCACATGACGTTGGCCGTGCCGCCGCGCATCTCCGGGCCGTAGGAGGGAAGCCAGGTCACGTGCTTGCCTTCCAGCATGCCGGCGTTCACCATCAGCTTTCCGATCAAAAGCGCGCCCTGGCCGCCGAATCCCGCACACAGTATCCGCGTGGTCATGACGCAGCCTCCTTTTCTTCCGCTTCCCGGTCCTTGAACACCCCCAGGGGGAACACGGGGATCATGCTCTCCCTGGCCCACTGCCGGGCCTTCAAGGGCTCCATGCCCCAGTTGGTGGGGCAGGTGGAGATCATCTCCACGAAATGGAAGCCCTTCTTTTCCATGTTCCCGGCCAGCGCCCGCTTCACCGCCTTCTTGGCCTTGAGGATGTCCTTGGGGGAAAGGAGGGACACCCGGGTGATGAAGTAGGGCTTCTCTAGGGAGGCCAACAGTTCGCATACCCGCATGGGGCCGCCCGTGTCTTCCACGTCCCGGCCGTAGGGCGCGGTGGTGGCCTTCATGTTGGCCAGTGTGGTGGGGGCCATCTGGCCGCCGGTCATGCCGTAGACCGCGTTGTTGATGAAGAATACGGAGATGTTCTCGTTGCGGTTGGCCGCGTGGACCGTCTCGGCCGTGCCGATGGCCGCCAGGTCGCCGTCACCCTGGTAGGTGAAGACCACGCAGTCCGGCCGGGCCCGGCGTATGCCCGTGGCCACGGCGGGCGCCCGTCCGTGGGGCACCTGGATCATGTCGCAGGAAAAGAAGTTGTAGGCGAACACGGCGCATCCCACAGGGGCGATGCCGATGGTGCGGTCGATGATCGAAAGCTCCTCCATGGCCTCGCCGATGATACGGTGGGCCACGCCGTGGAGACATCCCGGGCAGTAGTGCAACCGGGCGTCGGTGAGCCCGGCGGTGCGTTTGGCCACTATTTTCATGATGCTTTCTTCCTCAAGATGTCGGCCAGTTCCTCGGGGGTGAACACCAGTCCGCCGGCCTTGCCCACAAACTCCGTTGGGCAAAGGCCGTTCAAGGCCAGGCGTACGTCCTGTTCCATCTGGCCCATGTTCAGCTCCACGGTGATCACTTTGTCCACGCCCGCCGCCGCCTGGTGCAAGGCGTCGTAGGGGAAGGGCCACAGGGTGATGGGCCGGAAAAGGCCCATTTCCACGCCTTGCTCCTTCAGGGCGTCGATGGCGGATTTCACCACCCGGGCCGCGGTGCCCGTGGAGGCCACGAGGATTTTGGGGCGGCTTTCGAGATTGTACGTCTCGAAGCGGACCTCGTTCTTCTTGATCTCCTCGTAGACCTCGAACAGGATGCGGGTCTTGCTGTCCAGGAGGTTGGGGTCGATGAAGAGCGTGTTGATGATGTGGTTTTCTTTCCGGTCCTTGTGGCAGCCCAGGGCCCAGTCCGACGGGTCCCGCTGGGGCGGGTAGGACTCGGGGAAGACCACGGGCTCCATCATCTGGCCCAGCATGCCGTCGGCAAGGATCAGCACCGGCGTGCGGTAGCGCTCCGCGATCTCGAAGGCCAGGGGGGCCATGTCCGCGAACTCCTGGACCGTGGACGGGGAGAGCACGGGGGTGTAGTAGTCCCCGTGGCCGCCGCCCCGGGTGGCCTGGAAGTAGTCGCACTGCATGGGGGCGATATTGCCCAGGCCCGGCCCGCCGCGCTGGACGTTGACGATGACTGCCGGGAGCCGGGAGGCCGCGATGTAGGAGATGCCCTCCTGTTTCAAGGAGATGCCCGGCGAGGAGGAGGAGGTCATGGTCCGGACGCCGCAAGCCGCCGCCCCCAGGACCATGTTGATGGCCGCCACCTCGCTCTCGGCCTGGAGGAAGGTGCCCCCCACCTTGGGCATCTTCTTGGCCATGTACTCGATGAGTTCGCTCTGGGGGGTGATGGGGTACGCGAAATAGTGGCGGCAGCCGGCTCGTATGGCCGCCTCGGCCACCGCCTCGTTGCCTTTCATCAGGATCTTTTCAGTCATGAGTTCTTGTTCCGATGCGTTTCATTTTTCGATGGTGATGGCCCCGTCCGGGCAGGTCACGTGGCACAAGGCGCAGCCTGTGCAAATTTCCTGGTCCGTGCAGGTCACAGGATGGTAGCCCGCTTCGTTCAGGTGCTCCGCAAAGGCAAGGACCTTCTTGGGACAGGCCTCGATGCAGAGGCCGCAGCCCTTGCAGTAAAATTCGTCGATGGTCAGCTTCGCCATGATCCTCCTGTTGTCAGGCTGTTCAAAAACGCGATCTGCGGCGTTGCACTTCATCCCTCGTCACTGCGGCGTACATTAAGTACGCCTCATTCCTCAGGATTCGTGCGCCTTGCAGCTCATCGTTTTTGAATAGCCTGCTCAAAGCCTGTTTTTCAACAGGCTGTATCAGATGCGCCAGGCCTTTTGGGAGGTCTGCTCCCAGGGCTTTTTCATGAACTTTTCCAATACGAAGACCTCGGCCCGGATCCCGGAAAGGTCCAGCCGGGGGGCGATATCCGCCAGAACGCAGACCGTGGAGAATTTCCGGCCGGATCTTTGGGCCGCCTCAGCCGCCGCCGCCGCGCCCTCGGCCACGACCTCTTCCGTGGTCTCCTCCATGAGGTGGCTGTTGGCCACGAGTTCGCCGATCAAGAGCCCGCAGGCCGCCTCGATGTTGGCGGCCATGGAGAGGATCTCGTCCACGGTGCGGTTTTCCGGCCGCCGGGTGTTCGTCACCAGGCGCATGTCGTATCCCCGGGCCAGGATGTCCGGCGTGAACTGGGCCAGGGCCCGGGCTCCCATGGGGTCGCCCCCAACGTCCAGGATCACCTCGGAGGAAGCGTCCTGAATCGTTCCCCGGATGCGGGGGGAGAGCATGGGCAGGTCCGCGTGGGAATAGCTTCCCTCCGGGGCCACCACGGAAATGTCCTTTTGGGCGAAGAGGCCGCGGACATCCCTGGAACGAAAATAGGGATTCACCACGTCCAAGTCCACCAGGACGGTTTTTTTTCCTTGTTCCCGGACGGCGGCGGCGAGGTTCGCAGCGTACTCCGTCTTGCCCGAGCCGTAGCAGCCGGTGACGATTACGAGCGAACCCTCGTTTTTCATTTGGACCGCCCCACCCTTTCCCGCCGCGCTTCGGCGGTTCATGGAAA
>JAHJUF010000340.1 GCA_018829095.1 Pseudomonadota bacterium
CGGCGGGCCCGGCGGCCGGGGGCGCCACCAGGGCGCAGGACGGCCACATGAGGCTCGCGGCAATGAGAAGGACCCTCATCCAGGGCCGGGCTATCTTTTTCATCCGGTTTGGGGACATGGCAAACCGTTTCCTTTTGAAGGGCCCGCCGGAAAACCCGGGGGGTTCCTGATGGACATGGAACTTCCCGGTCCGGAGGGGAAGGCGGGAAATGGGGCGGCGCCGGGCGTTTAGGCCTGGGGAGGATTTCCGGTGTCCGGCTTCAGGGCTCGCCGCCCTGGGCCTCGAAGCCTCCCTGGAAGGTGGCGAAATCCGGGATCTCCTCCTCCAGATAGGCCCTCAGTTTCTTGATGACCGCGTTTTCCACCTGGCGGACCCGTTCCCTGGAGATGCTGTGCCGGTCCCCGATTTGCTGGAGGGTCACCGGCGAATTGGAGAAAACCCGATCATCGAAAATTTCCAGCTCCCGTTTTTTCAGGCCTTTCCGGAAGTCCTTGATCTTTTCCCGCAGGATGTGCTCCATCTCCTTGCGGGCCACCATATCCTCGGCGCTCTCGGAGGGGGTTTCTAAAAACTCGATGCGCGCGCTGTCCGAATCATCCTTCACCGGGGCGTCCAGGGACAGATCCCAGGAGTCGAGGCGCTGGTCCATGTCCACGATGTCGCGCTCCGAGACCCCCAGTTTTTCGGCCAACAGCTTGGGCCTGGGTTCGAATCCCTGTTCGATTAAGAGCTGCTTTTCCTTCTTCAACTTGAAGAAGAGCTTGCGCTGGGCCTGGGTGGTGCCGATCTTCACCAGACGCCAGTTGTCCATGATGAACTTCAGGATGTAGGCCTTGATCCAGAAGGAAGCGTAATAGGAGAATTTGACGTTCTTGTAGGGGTCGAACTTCTTGGCCGCCTGCATGAGGCCGATGTTCCCCTCCTGGATGAGATCCAGAAGGTTCTGCATCCAGACCCTCTGGAATTCCAATGCGATCTTCACCACGAGGCGCAGGTTGGCGGTGACCATCTTGAGCGCCGCGTCCGTTTCGCCTTGTTCCGTGAAACGCAGGGCGAGGTCCCGCTCCTCTTCCCGGGTCAGGAGCGGATAGCGGCTGATCTCCGACAGATAGCGCTGGAGAGGATCGTACTTGGCCACGTGACGGGAAGGCGTGGAAGCGGATGTTTTCTTTGCAGGCTTGGCCGCAGCTTTCTTTGCAGGCTTGGAGGCTGCGGCCTCCTTTTTCTTTTTACCCGTGGTGGCCGGAGCGTTCTCCGTTTTGTCTTTGACCTTGGTCATCGGCCCTCTTTCCCCCAGGGTTGCCGGTTCCTCCGGGCCCTTACGACCCAGAAGCCCCATCTTTTCAAGCGGTCAGAATGTCATCAATCCCGGGCATTGTCAATGCGCAAAAGACCCGGTAAAGGGGGTGCGAAAACCCTTAACATCTTGTAATGACATATATAATCCCGTCACCGTCCGGACGGGGACCGCCCAGGCGGGAACAGGAGGCGGAGCGCCGGCGGCCGGTTCCGGTCCACGGCCCGCCCTCCTTGACACCCCGGTCCCGGGCATAGGATAAATACGCCATTGGATTTGTTCGTCTTTCCTTCACGGAAAAACCCTCGTCAGGACTCATTGAACCCGACTTCCGACAAGACCCGGCGGCTGGTCCCGGCCTCCCTTTGGTGGTCGCTCCTGGTCCTGGGAGTGTTTCTTGCCTGGTCCAATATTTACCAGGTCCCCTTTCTCTACGACGACTCCGCCAACATCGTGGAGTCCCGCTCCATCCGCCACCTCTGGCCCCTGGCAGATGTCCTTTTCCCTCCCCTGGGGTCCTCGGTGGGGGGCAGGCCCCTTTTCAACTTGTCGTTCGCGTTGAACTACGCAGTGTCCGGCCTCGATGTGTGGAGTTTTCACCTGTTCAACATCCTGGTGCACTCCCTCTCCGTGGTGGTCCTTTTCGGATTCCTTTGCCGTACGCTTCTCCTGCCCCCCCTTCGGGCCCGCTTCGGGGCCCGGGCGGGCCTTTTGGCTTTTTTCACGGCCCTGGTGTGGGCTGTCCACCCCCTGCACACGGACGCGGTGACCTACATCTCCCAGCGGGCCGAAGCCATGATGGGCCTGTTTTTCCTGACCTCCGCCTGGCTGGCCCTGCGGGGGTGGGAGGCGCGGCGGCCTCATGGCTGGCACGCCCTTTCCGTGCTGGCCTTCATCGCCGGGGTGGGGTGCAAGGAGGTCATCGTGGCCCTGCCTCCGGTGCTGCTGGCTTTTGAATGGACGTTTTTCGGCAGGGGCCCCTGGAAGGCGGTGCGGCGTTCCCCGGTCCTCTATGCGGGCCATGCCCTGGGGCTCTTCCTCCTGGCCCTCCTGGTGAGGTGGGGGGCCACGGCCCAGGTCACGCCCCAGGCCACGGCCACGCCCCTTTCCTACCTGGCCACCCAGGCCCAGGTCATCGTGCACTATCTCCGCACGGCCTTCTGGCCATCGGGCCTGTGCCTGGACTACGGCTGGCCCGTCATCTCCTTCCGGGAGGCCCTGCCCTACGGCGCGGTGGTGGCGTGTCTCCTGGCCCTTTCCGTGGCGCTCCTGGCCCGGCGCAGGCCTTCGGGCTTCCTCGGGGCCTGGTTCTTCTTCATCCTGGCCCCTACCTCCAGCATCATGCCCCTGCCTTTTTTGGCCTGGGACCGGCGTATGTACCTCCCCCTGGCCGCCGTGGTGGTCCTGGTGATCGCCGGGGGATACCGGGCCGGGGTTCTTGCCTTGGGAAAATGGCGGCCGGGGGCCGGGCTGCGCCGGGCCGCCGGGCTGGGGGGCGTCTTCCTGGTCCTGGCAACGGCCCTGGCCCTGGGCACGGTCACCTGGGTCCGGAACCTGGATTACGCCACCGGGGTTTCCATCTGGCAGGATGTGGTGGAAAACCGGCCCGACGCCCCCCGGGGCTATTCCTGCCTGAGCAGCGCCCTGTTGAAGGAGGGCCGGGCCCTGGAGGCCGAGCAGGCGGCCCGGACCGCCCTGGCCCTGGACCATGAATACACGGATGCCCTGGGAAACCTGGCCCTCGCCCTCCAGGCCCGGGGAGAAAACGAGGAGGCCCAGGAGGCCCTGGACAAGGCCGTGGAGCGGCTCCCGTTCAATTTCCTGGCCCATTATTCCCTGGGGACCATCCTCCTGGAAAAAGGCGGCCTGGAGGGGGCCATGGAGCATTTCCAGGCTGCGGCCCTCATCCGGGCGGAGCGTTGGGAGCCGGTGAACGGCATGGGCCTGGTCCGGGAAAAGATGCGTCAATACAAGGAGGCGGAAGCCAGCTTCCAACGGGCGGCGGACCTGGACCCGGAAGCCTGGGAGCCCGTGGCCAACCTGGGGCGGGCCCTGGCGGCCCAGGGCAGGCACGAAGCCGCCATTCTCCCGTTTTCCCGGGCCCTGGCCATGGCGCCTGATGTTCCGGGTCTGAACCGGGATCTGGGGGAGGCTTTCCTGGCCCTGGGACGGCACCTCCAGGCCGAGGCCCGGTTGCGCCGGGCCGCCTGGATGCTCCGGACCCCCCGGGTCTTCTCCAACCTGGGCGCCGCCATCCTGGCCCAGGGGAGGCGGGAGGAGGCGGCCCGGTGGTTCACCCGCGCCCTGGCCCTGGACCCGGCTTACCAGCCGGCCAGGAGAAACCTCGCAGGCATGGGCATGGAGCCCGTCCCGTCCCCGCCTTGACACCCGGGCCGGGCGCATAGGATAAAACCCGGGTCCGCATCCACCTTTTTTCCCTGATCGAAAAACATTTCCGGGAATCCCTTGGAACAGCTCCTTGCCAGGAACAGGACCCTCGTCGCGGCCGTTATTCTTGCCACCGCTATCCTTGCGGCCTGGTCCAACAGCTTCCAGGTGCCCTTTATTTACGATGACATCGCCAACATCGTGCAGTCGCCTTCCATCCGCAGCCTGTGGCCTGTAGCAGATGTCCTTTTTCCGCCCCCGGGTTCCCACGTGGGGGGCAGGCCCCTGTTCAATCTCTCCTTTGCGTTGAATTACGCGGTTTCCGGATTTTCGGTTTGGAGCTACCACGTTTTCAATCTCCTGGTTCATTTCCTTGCCGCCCTGGTCCTGTTCGGACTGGCGCGCCGGAGCCTCCGGCTTCCGGCCCTGGCCGGGCGGTTCGCCAGGCAGGCGGATGTCCTGGCCCTGTTCATCGCCCTGATCTGGGCCCTGCACCCCCTGCACACGGACGCGGTGACCTACATCACCCAGCGGGCCGAATCCATGATGGGGCTTTTCTTTCTGGCCGCCCTGTATTGCGCCCTCCGGGGCTGGGAGGCCGGTCGGTCCCGGGGCTGGCATGGTTTTGCCTTTTTGCCGTTCGTGGCCGGGGTGGGGACCAAGGAGGTCATCGTGGCCCTGCCCCTGGTGGCCCTGGCCTATGAATGGGTGTTCTTCGGCCGGAACCCGGTCCGGGCCGCCCGGACGTCCCCGGTGCTGTATGCGGGGTACGGGCTTGGGCTCGGGCTTTTGGCCCTCCTGGTGGCCCACGGGGGAACAGCCATGGCCACCCCGGTCACCACGGCCACGCCCCTTTCCTACCTGGCCACCCAGGCCCAGGTCATTGTCCACTACCTCCGCACCGTGTTCTGGCCCTCGGGCCTGTGCCTGGACTACGGCTGGCCCATCATCAGCTTCCGGGAGGCGCTGCCCTACGGCCTGGCTGTGGCCGCCCTCCTGGCCCTGTCCGCCATTCTCCTGGCCCGGCGCAGGCCCTCGGGCTTTCTCGGGGCCTGGTTCTTCCTCATCCTGGCCCCCACTTCCAGCATCATGCCTCTGCCTTTTCCGGCCTGGGACCGGCGCATGTACCTGTCCCTGGCCGCCGTGGCGGCCCTGGCGGCCTGCGGGGCCTTCCAGGCTGCCCGGAGATGGTGGCCGGAGAGGCGGGCGGGGCGGGCATTGGCCGTACTGGCCTGCGTCCTGGCCATGGCCCTGGGAACCGCCACCTGGATGCGGAACCTGGACTACGCCACCGAGGTCTCCATCTGGCAGGACGTGGTGGAGAAACACCCGGGCAACGACCGGGCCTGGGCGGCCCTGAGCGTGGCACTGGAGCAAGGCGGCCAACCGGTGGAGGCCGAGGACGCCGCCCGGCGGGCCATCGGTCTCACCCACGACTACCCCGACGCCTGGATCAACCTGGCCGTGGCCCTGAAAGGCCAGGGCCGCGTCCCCGAGGCCATGGAGGCTCTGGAGCAGGCCCTGGCCGTGGACCCGGACGATTACCTGGCCCACCACAACCTGGCTGTGATCCTTTTTGACCGGGGGGAGTTGGAAAAGGCCCTGGTTCACGCCCAAAGGACCTATGAAATCGCCCCTGGGTCCGGGGAAGGGCAGTTGAACTACGCGGCGGTCCTGGCCGCCTCCGGGGACCACGAAAAGGCGGAGAAAATCCTCCTGGGCCTGATCCTCCACGCCCCCTCGGCGGACGCCTTCTACAACCTGGGGCTCCTGGAGGAAAACCGGGACCGGCCTTCCCA
>JAHJUF010000341.1 GCA_018829095.1 Pseudomonadota bacterium
CGACGGAGAACTCCTCCAGGCTGGGCATCCGGGCCATGGTGCCGTCGTCGTCCATGATCTCGCAGATGACGCCTGCGGGTTTCATGCCCGCCAGGCGGGCCAGGTCCACCGAACCCTCGGTCTGGCCGGCCCGCACAATGACCCCGCCAGTGCGGGCCCGCAAGGGGAAGATGTGTCCGGGCCGCACCAGGTCCGAGGCCCGGGCGTCGTCCGCCACGGCCGCGAGGATGGTGGTGGCCCGGTCCGCTGCGGAGATGCCCGTGGTCACGCCGCGTTTGGCCTCGATGGACACGGTGAAGCCCGTGCCCAGGGGGGATTCGTTCTTGCCCACCATGGGGGGAAGGTCCAGGGTGTCGGCCTTTTCCCGGGTCAGGGAAAGGCAGATGAGGCCCCGGCCGTACCTGGCCATGAAGTTGATGGCCTCGGGGGTGACCGCTTCCGCGGCCATGGCCAGATCTCCCTCGTTCTCCCGGTCCTCGTCATCCACCAGGATGATCATTTTCCCGGCCTTGAACTCCTTGATCGCCTGCTCCACCGTCAGTCTCGGCATGATGTCTTTTCAGGCGCGAAACCCGCGCCAGCTCCTTTCATAAGGTGAATCCGCCCGCCCGCATCACAGGAACCCGGATTTCAACAAGAAATCCCGGCTGAGCCCGGACGCGCCGGACGTATCTTTCGCCGGGCTGCCAGCGGCCCGGTTGACGAATCGTTCCACATACTTGGCGATGATGTCCGCCTCCAGGTTCACCGGGTCCCCGGGGCGTTTGCCCCCAATGGTGGTGAGCTTGGCCGTGTGGGGGATGATGGCCAGGGAAAACCCGGCCCCGTCCGCCTGGTTCACGGTCAGGGAGACTCCATCCACGGCAATGGAGCCTTTTTCCACCACGTAGCGCATCACCGGCTCCGGAGCCTGGATGCTCACCAGGATGGCGTTGGCCTTCTTCTCCACCGAAGCCACCCGGCCCACGGCGTCCACATGGCCCGTGACCAGGTGCCCGTCCAGGCGGCCGGAAAGGGACAGGGCCCGCTCCAGGTTCACCGGGTCCCCGGGCCGGGCCTTGGCCAGGGTGGTGCGCTGGAAGGTTTCGGGGGAGACATCGGCGCAAAACACCCGCCCGGCAATGGACACGGCGGTGAGGCAGGCGCCGGACACGGCCACCGAGTCCCCGAGCGAAAGGCCCGCCAGGTCGAAACCCGCCTCCACGCAGACCCTCATGCCCGCCGCAGACCGGGAAACCTCCCGGATCGCGCCCATTCCCTCGATGATCCCCGTGAACATGGGGTTTTCTCCATCTATTGAGGAATTTTGCGTTTTCCAGGGGCCGCGATTTTCTCCCCAAAAGGAGGCATCACGAAAAACAGCCTGGAATATCCGCCTGTTCCGTTCTCAAACGCCCGGCTTTTCCGGCCGGCCGGTCACCAGGATGTCCTCGCCCAGCCGGCGCACGGAAACGCCGGACAGCCGTGTGCAGCCCGCCATTTTCTCCGGGCCGGCACCGGAAAACAGGGGCACCCCGTCATCCCCCCCCAAAAATTTGGGGGCCAGGAAGAGGTGCATCCGGTCCACCAGCCCGGCGGCCAGAAACGAAGCAAGAACCTGCCCCCCGCCCTCCACCAGGACGCCCGTGACCTTGAGGCGGCCCAGGAGGTCAAGAACAGCCGGAAGGTCCAACCGGCCCTGGTTCAGGGGCACGGACTCCACCCGGGCTCCGGCGGTGAGGAGGGCTTCCCGCCGGGCCTCCGGAGCGTCCGGGCCACAAATAATCAGCGTACCAGAATCCGAATCCCCGCGCAACATGGCCGCCCCGGGAGGCGTGGCGAGGCGGGTGTCCAGCACCACCCGGAGCGGGTCCCGGGATTTCCTCCCGCCCGGCAGCCGGGCCGTGAGCCTGGGGTCGTCGGCCAGGACCGTGCCCCGGCCCACCAGGATGGCGTCCGTCCCGTGGCGCAGGCGGTGGACCCAGGCCCGGGCCTTTTCGCCGGTCACCCACCTGGAGTCCCCGGTGCGGGTGGCGATGCGGCCGTCCAGGGTGGACGCGGCCTTGGCGATGACCAGGGGCCGCCCGGTGGAAAGCCAGCAAAGCCAGGATTCGTTCAGCGCCCGGGCCCGGTCTTCGAGGAGCCCGCATCCGGTTTCCACGCCCCCGGCCCGGAGCCGGGCCAGTCCGCCCCCGGCCACGGCGGGGTTGGGGTCCTCCATGGCGCAAACCACCCGGGCCACCCCGGCCCGCAGAACGGCCTCGGTGCAGGGCGGCGTCTTGCCATGGTGGTTGCAGGGTTCAAGAGTGACGTACAGGCTGCCGCCCCGGGCCCGGTCCCCGGCTGCGGCCAGGGCCTCCGCCTCGGCGTGGGGCAAGCCATGGGCCCGGTGCCAGCCCTCTCCCACCACCTGGCCCGCCGCATCCAGCACCACGGCCCCCACCATGGGGTTGGGCGAGGCCCACCCCGCCCCCCGCCGGGCCAGGGCCAGGGCCCGCTTCATGTGCATCTCATGGTCCATGGAATCGGTTCTTAGCCGAAAAAAAAGGGCGGGGGAACCTTTCTTTTCCGAAAAACAAGAAAGATTCCCCCGCCTCACGGCCCGAAGGCTCCAGGCAAGGTGGGATTGCATGAGGATGGCGACCACGATCGCACCCAGGATGGCCAGGGACCGGAGCCCCTCCCTTTTTCCCTACCCCTGCTTGTCCAGCATGGTTTTCAACTCGGACAGGAAATCGTTCACGTCCTTGAACTCCCGGTACACGGAGGCGAAGCGCACATAGGCCACCTCGTCCAGGCTGCGCAGGCCCTTGATCACCTTCTCCCCGATCTCCCGGCAGGGGATCTCCTTTTCCCCGGTTTCCCGGAGGTCCTGCTCCAGTTCCTGGATGAACTGGTCGATGGTGTGCATGGACACGGGGCGCTTTTCGCAGGCCCGGGAGAGCCCGGCCCGGACCTTTTCCCGGGAGAACTCCTCCCGGCGGCCGTCCTTTTTCACCACCATGATGGGCACTTCCTCCACGGTCTCGTAGGTGGTGAACCTCCGCGTGCACCCCAGGCATTCCCGCCGCCGCCGGATCACGTCCCCGTCCCGGCCCACGCGGGAGTCAATGACCTTGTCGTTCTGGTCTCCGCAATACGGACATTTCATGCCTGCTCCTTCCCGGCCGCCTAGAGTTTCCTCAGGACGACCCCGGCCTCCTTGAGCATTCCCTCGCTCATTTCATCGGCATACCCCTCGGCGAAGACGATCTCCACCACGCCGGCATTGATGAGCATCTTGGCGCATATGACGCAGGGCTGGTTGGTGCAATAGACGATGGCCCCCCGGATGGACACCCCGTGAAGCCCGGCCTGGATGATGGCGTTCTGCTCGGCGTGGAGGCCCCGGCAAAGTTCGTGGCGCTCCCCGGACGGGACGTTCAGCTGCTCCCGCAGGCAGCCGGCGGTGAGGCAGTGGGCAAGCCCTGAAGGCGCGCCGTTGTAGCCCGTGGTGAGGATGCGCTTGTCCCGGACCACCACCGCCCCCACGCTCCGGCGGCGGCAGGTGCTCCGGGAGGCCACCAGCCGGGCGATGTCCATGAAATAGACGTCCCATTCGGGGCGGTTCTTCCGGGTGGCGGGGAAATCTCCCGCGCAGCGCTCCTCATCCGTGCAGAAATCGTTCATGATCCTTTTTCCGCATACAGGGGAAAGGCCCGGCAAAGCTCGGTCACCCGGGCCCGGGCCTTTTCGACGGCCCCTTCCCCGGG
Organism: Pseudomonadota bacterium; assembly: GCA_018829095.1. Classification (GTDB taxonomy): domain Bacteria; phylum Desulfobacterota; class Desulfobacteria; order Desulfobacterales; family Desulfatibacillaceae; genus JAHJUF01. Next base: position 3,732 of record JAHJUF010000341.1, read on the forward strand.
CCGGGCCAGAACGTCCATGATGAGGTTCGCGATGACCTTCATTTCAGCCTCGGCCATGCCCCGGGTGGTGATGGCCGGGGTTCCGACGCGGATGCCGGAGGTGATGGCCGGGCCCTTTTGGTCAAAGGGGATGGCGTTCTTGTTCACCGTGATCCCGGCGCGCTCCAGGGCCGCCTCGGCGTCCTTGCCCGTGGTGCCCAGGGCGGAGACGTCCAGAAGCATCATGTGGTTGTCCGTGCCGCCCGAGACCAGGACCGCGCCCCGGGCCATGAGGGCCCCGGCCATGGCGGCGGCGTTTTTGACCACCTGGCGCTGGTACTCGTTGAACTCCGGGGTGAGCGCCTCGGCGAAAGCCACGGCCTTGGCCGCGATGACGTGCATGAGGGGTCCGCCCTGGATACCCGGAAAAATCTGGGAGTTCAGCTTTTTGCCCAGGCCGTTGCCGGAGACGATGAGCCCGCCCCGGGGGCCCCGGAGGGTCTTGTGGGTGGTGGAGGTCACCACGTCGGCGTGGGGCACGGGGGAGGGATGCTCGCCCGCCGCCACCAGGCCCGCGATGTGGGCCATGTCCACCATGAACCGTGCCCCCACCTCGGCCGCAGACGCCGCAAAGGCGGGAAAGTCGATGACCCGGGGGTAGGCGCTGGCTCCGGCCACGATGAGCTTGGGCTTGTGCTTTTTGGCGAGATCCCGGATCTGGTCGTAATCGATGGTGCCGGTATCCTTGCGGACGCCGTAGTGCACGAACTTGTACAGGCGGCCGGAAAAGGACACCGGGCTGCCGTGGGTCAGGTGCCCGCCGTGGGCCAGATCCATGCCCAGGACCGTGTCCCCGGGGGAAAGCAGGGTGAAGTACACGGCCATGTTGGCGCCCGAGCCCGAGTGGGGCTGGACATTGGCGTACCCGGCCGAGAAGAGCTTTTGGGCCCGCTCCATGGCCAGGATCTCCACCTTGTCCACCTGCTCGCAACCGCCGTAATAGCGCTTGCCCGGATACCCTTCCGCGTACTTGTTGGTGAGCACCGTGCCCTGGGCGGCCATGACCGCGGGGGATGCGCAGTTCTCGCTGGCGATGAGTTCCAGGGTGTTCTCCTGGCGGGAAAGCTCAAGCTCCACGGCCCGGGCGACTTCCGGGTCCGATCGCCGGATGGCTTCGATATCCAAGGAAACAGCTCCTTTCCAGGTTGGTTCAGGCTCCCGAATCCGCCACGGAGGCAGGCCCCCGGCCCGGCCGTTTCAGGCCGGGCCTCCCGGGGCGTCTTTTTCCCGGACGGCAGCCGGGGGTCGGAACAAAAGACTCGGAAACCGTTATCTCTTGGTGCGGGGCAGGGCCACTCCGCATAGATCCCCCGCCTTTTCGATCAGATCCAGCCGGGTCTGGTGGCGTCCGCCCTCAAAGGGCGTGTTGAGCCAGGTGTCCAGGATTTCCATGGCCAGGACGTCCCCGATCACCCGTCCGCCCATCACCAGGATGTTGGAATCGTTGTGCATCCGGGCCATGCGGGCGGAAAACAGGTCGTTGCAGAGGGTGGCCCTGACCTTCGGGAAACGGTTGGCCACGATGGACATGCCCAGACCCGTGCCGCAAAGGAGAATCCCCCGGGAGTAGGCTCCGGCGGAAACCGCCCCAGCCACCTTGGCCCCGAATTCCGGATAGTTCACCGACTCCTCGGAAAAGGCGCCCTCGTCCTGGACAGGGATGGCCAACTCCAGGAGGCGGTTCCTGATCTTTTCCTTCATGGCAAAGGCCGCGTGATCGCAACCGATGATGATGGTGTTTCGATCCATGGCAGTCTTCCGGGGGGCATCCCCCGGCTCCTTTCGGTGTCCTGGTTCAGTCGGGCCGGGTGAAGATCAGGACCGCGTTGGTCCCCCCGAACCCGAAGGAGTTGGACATGGCCACCGGCACTTGGGTCTTCCGGGCCCGGTGGGGCACGTAATCCAGGTCGCATTCCGGGTCGGGCGTATCCAGGTTGATGGTGGGGGGAATCACCCCGTGACGGATGGCCAGCACGGTGAAGGCCGCCTCCACGCCCCCGGCGCCCCCCAGGATGTGACCGGTCATGGACTTGGTGGAGGACACGGCCAGGCGCCGGGCATGGTCCCCGAACACCGTCTTGATGGCCTGGGTCTCAAAGGCGTCGTTCATCGGCGTGGAGGTTCCGTGGGCATTGATGTAGACCACCTCCGGGCCAGCCATGCCCGCGTCATCCAGGGCCATGCGCATGCACCGGGCCATTCCCTCTCCCCCGGGGGAGGGGGCTGTGAAGTGGTGGGCGTCGCCGGTGGCGCCGTAGCCCGCCACCCGGGCCAGGATGGTGGCCCCCCGGGCCAGGGCGTGCTCCTCGGCCTCCAGGACCAGGATGCCCGCGCCCTCCCCCACCACGAATCCGTCCCGGCCGGCGTCAAAGGGCCGGGAGGCCCGCTGGGGTTCGTCGTTCCGGGTGGACAGGGCGCGCATGGAGCAGAACCCCGCGAAGCACAGGGGCGTGACCACCGCCTCCGCCCCCCCGGCCAGCATGACATCGGCCATGCCGTGGGCGATCATGCGGAAGGACTCCCCCACGGCGTGAGACCCGGCCGCGCAGGCCGTGGACGTGCAGCAGTTGGGCCCCTTGGCGTTCAGTTGCATGGACACCACGCCGGCGGCCATGTTGCCGATCATCATGGGAATGAAAAAAGGGGAAACCCGGGAAGGGCCCTTGTCCACAAGGGTCTGGTGGGTGCTCTCCAAAAGGCCCAGCCCCCCCAGGCCGCAGCCGATGAACACCCCCAGGCGCTCCGGAGCCGTGTTCTGCTCCGTGATCCCGGCGGATTCCACGGCCATGCGGGCCGCCGCCACGGAATAGGATATGTGGAGTTCGCTCCTCCTGGCCTCCTTTTTGGGCAGCCAGTCCTCAGGGGAAAAGCCTCGGACCTCTCCGGCGATGCGGGTGTCGAATCCCGAGGCGTCGAAACGGGTGATGGGCCCGATGCCGCTCCTGCCCTCGCAGGCCGCCTTCCACGACTCGGCCACCCCGATCCCCAGCGGCGTCACCAGGCCCAGGCCCGTGACCACCACCTTGCGCGTCTGCGTGCGTTCCCCGTTCATGGCATGCCCGCCGGGACCCTGCTTTTCGGCGGACCCGAGGGACGACGCCGCAGCCCGGGCCCGCTCCGGGATTTTCCTCCGGTTAGGTGTTGGCCTTGACGAAATCCATGGCGTCCTTCACCGTGCGGATCTTCTCGGCCTGGTCATCGGAGATCTCGATGTCGAAGATCTCCTCCATGGACATGATGAGTTCCACAAGATCCAGGGAGTCCGCTCCCAGGTCGTCGATGAAGGAAGCCTCGGGCACCACCTCGTCCGGATCCACCCCCAGTTTTTCCACGATCACGTTCTTGACTTTTTCCTCGATGGACATGAATTCCACTCCCGATGACGGTTGTTCACCTTGGATTCGATGGCTTCGGAAAAAGCCGCCAGGCAAGACGGGCCGGGCGGTAAGGGCAAGGCGCTTTTCCGGCGCGTTTTGCCCTTTGCCGGTGAAGCGCGATGCGCCTCCACAGCTTTTTACGAATCCATCCTACATGTAAAGGCCACCGTTGATGTGAAGCACTTCGCCCGTGATGAACGAGGCGGCGTCCGAGGCCAGGAAGGCCACGGCCTGGGCCACATCCTCGGGTGTTCCGGCCCGGCCCAGGGGCGTGGCTTTCACAAAGCCTTCCCGCACCTCGTCCGGGAGCCCGCCGGTCATGCGGGTCTCGATGTATCCCGGGGCCACGGCGTTCACGGTGATGTTCCGCCGGGCCAACTCGGCCGCCGCGCTCTTGGTCAGCCCGATCAAGCCCGCCTTGGACGCGGAATAGGCCGCCTGTTGGGCGTTGCCCCTCAGGCCCACCAGGCTGGACACCACCACCACCCGGCCGGACCGCTGCTTCATCATGGTCCGGGCCGCCTCCTGAAGGCAGAAGAACGCGCCCTTCAAATTTACGTCCAGGACCCGGTCCAGGTCCTTTTCCTTCATGCGCACCAGGAAGGCGTCGTGGGTCTGGCCGGCGTTCAACACCAGGACGTCCAGCCGGCCGGCCTCCTGCTCCAGGGCCTTGAAAAAGGCCGCCACCTGTTCCCGGTCCGAAACGTCCGCCGAAAGGGCACGGGCAAAGCCCCCGGCCTCCTCCACCAGGCGCACGGTCTCGGCCGCGTCCGTGGACTGGGCGTCCCGGCAAAGGAAATACACCCGGCAGCCCTGGGCCCCGAAAATCTGGCACACGGCCCGTCCGATGCCCGTGGAGCCGCCGGTCACGGCCACCACTCTCGCGGTTTTGTCGCTGCTGTCGCTGCTCATGAGTCCCCGAAAACCAGGGCCGCGGCCTGGTCCATGTCGGCGATGAGCCCTGTCTCGGCCCGCCACAGGGCGGGGAGGTCAGCCTCCCGCTCGAATCCGGCCAGCTCCCCGGGCCCCACATCTCCGGTGCCCGAGGCTGCGTAAAAGGCCTTGCGCCCCACGAGCCCGGCCGCCTCGGCGGCGAACACCCGGGAAAGGACCGCCTGGAGATTTTTTGCTATAGCCATAACTTCAGCCGGACCGGCCGCGGCCTCCCGGGCCAGGGCGCAGCCGGCCTCGGTCCAGGCGGCCATGTCCGCCAGGGCGAACATCACGGCCTGGCTCTTGGTGAGCTTCCGGGCATGGGCCAGCTGGAAGGTCCGGTTCACGCACCGGGCCGCCGCAGCTAGGCGGAGGGCCCCCACCCTGGGAGCGGTCCGGGCGAGGTCGTCCATCTCCCGGGCCAGGTCCTCGTAAAATCCGCCCTTGGTCTTGAAGGTCCTTTTCCAGCGAAACAGGCTGATGATGTTCTGCTGGATCTCGCTGGTGCCCTCGTAGATGGTGGTGATCTTGGTGTCCCGGCGGATCTTCTCCACCTCGTACTCGCAGATGTATCCGTAGCCCCCCAGGGCCTGGACCGCCGCGTCTGAGGCCGCCACGGCGAACTCGCTGGCCAGATACTTGGCCATGGAGGCCCGGGTATCCACGTCCTCGCCCTTCTCGCCCGCGTCGTAGGCCCGGGCAGTGGCCATGACCAGGGCCCGGGCGCTGGCCAGGCGAGCCAGATGGGGGATCACCAGCTTGTGGACGTAGCCCTGCTTTTCCGAAAGGGGCGACCCGAACTGGATCCGTTGCCGGGCGTAATCCCTGACAATGGCCAGGGCCTTTTCCCCGGCCCCCAGGGCCATGCCCCCCACCATGAGGCGGGTCCGGGCGAACACGGACGAGGCCTGTTTCAGGCCCAGGCCCGGTACGCCTCCCACCAGATTCTCCAGGGGCGCGAACACGTTGTCAAAGGTGAGGGGATTGGTGGCGGAGGCCCGGATGCCGTGCTTGTGCTCGGGCTTGCCGGGAAAAAACCCGGGCGCGCCCTTTTCCACGATGAAGAAGGTGGGACCCTCGGGGGCCTGGGCCAGGACCGTGAGGAAGTCCGCGTGGGCCCCGGTGGAGATGAACTGCTTGGCCCCGGTGATGCGGTAGCCGGTGAGGACGCCGCCCTCGATCACGGGTTCGGCCCGGGTTTTCAAGGCCCCCAGGTTGCTCCCGGCCTCGGGTTCGGTGACCGCGTAGGCCACCAGGGAGTCCCCGGCCGCGATCCGGCCCAGCCACTTCTCCTTCTGGTCCGGCGTTCCCGCCAACAGGATGGGCTCGGCCCCCAGCTGGAGGGCGAAGAAGGCCGTGGACACGCCCAGGCAGATGCCGGCCATGGCCGAAACCACCCGGCAGGCGTCGGCGGCTCCGCCGCCCATGCCGCCGTATTCCTCGGGGATGAAGAGGAGCTGGAGGCCGATGTCTTCGCCCAGCATGGTGCGGATGACGTCCTCGGGGAAGATCTCCTCCCGGTCGAACCTCAACACCTCATCCTTGGGAAGGAGCTCGGTCCCGACCCTGTCCACCGTGTCCAGGACCATTTCGAGCATTTCCGGGTCCAGGCCCGCAGCTGGGCGGTGTTCTGGGCTATCCGTCATGCTGGCGGGGCCTCGGGCATGGAACCGCGCCCCCTACCTCCTTTGGATAAAGCTGTCCCTGCGGTCCGCGCCCCTTGCCCGTGCCGGGGGGAACGAAGGACCGGGGGGACTTCCGGCCGCTGTGCTATTTCTTTTCGGCGGCGACCACGATGCGGCCCTTGTAGGCTCCGCAGCTGGGGCACATGCAGTGGGGCATCTTGGGATCCCCACACTGGGGGCACTTCCCCACGCTTATGGGCTCGAGCTTCCACTGGGAATGCCGCATGCCCCGACGGGATTTGGATGTCTTATGCTTGGGAAGAGCCATGGTGATTCTCCAACTCTTTGCGATTCCTGGAAAATCGGCGCAGGTATCCGCTTGCGCCGCAAAAGGAACTACTTATAGGAAATGCGGAAATATTGTCAAGGTATTTCCCTGCGGGGCTTGAGGCCCGGCAAGTCTTGTGGTATCCGTCCATAGGAAAAATGAGCCTCAAAACCCCAACCCGGCCGAGCCCTCTCCGGGCCTGGCAACCCCCGGAAAACCATGAAAAAAGTCAAGACTCGATTCCCCCCCAGCCCCACCGGGACCCTGCACATCGGAGGCGCCCGCACGGCGCTCTTCAACTGGCTCTACGCCCGGCACATGGGCGGCACCTTCGTGTTCCGCCTGGAGGACACGGACCGGGTGCGCTCCAAGGAGGAACTCGTCCAGTCTATCGTGGACGCCCTGAACTGGCTGGGCATCGACTGGGATGAAGGCCCCTTTTACCAGTCCCAACGCCTGGACGTCTACGCCGAGTATACTCAAAGGCTCCTGGACGAGGGCAACGCCTACTACTGCACCTGCTCCCCGGAGGTCTTGAACGAGAAACGCGAAGCGGCGCGCGCCCGGGGGGACAACCCCCTGTACGACGGCACCTGCCGGGAAAAAGATCTTGGCCCCAGCCCCGGGGCCGTGGTGCGCCTCCGGAGCCCCCGGACCGGCGCCACGGTGTTCGAGGACCAGGTCAAGGGCCCCATCGCCACGCCCAACTCACAGCTCGACGACCTCGTCATCGCCCGGTCCGACGGTTCGCCCACCTACCACCTGGCCGTGGTGGTGGACGACATCACCATGGGCATCACCCACATCATCCGGGGCGATGACCACGTATCCAACACCCCCCGCCAGATCATCCTGTACCGCGCCCTGGGTGTCGAGCCGCCGGTCTTCGCCCACGTGCCCATGGTGCTGGGCACGGACAAGAAGCGCCTGTCCAAGCGCCACGGGGCCACGGCGGTCACCGATTATCAGGGCCTTGGCATCCTCCCCGAGGCCATGGTGAACTACCTGGCCCGCCTGGGCTGGTCCCATGGGGATCAGGAGTTCTTCACCCTGGACGATCTGGTGGACAAGTTCTCCCTGGAGAACATCGGCAAGAGCGCCGGGGTGTTCGACCCGGCCCGGCTCCTGGACCTGAACGCGGACCACATCCGGTCCACGGACACCTACCGCCTGGCGAATCTGGTCCTGCCCCACCTGGAAAAGCGCGGCGTGGTCCCCGGGGACAACAAGCGCCTCATCGAGGCCGTGGAGACGGTCCAGCCCCGGTCCAAGACCCTGGAGGAGATGGCCGAGGGGCTCCTTTTCTATTACAAGGAGTTCGAGGGCTACGAGGAGAAGGCCGCCAAAAAGTTCCTCACCCCCGACGGGGCAAAATGGATGAGCCTGCTGGCCCGGGCCCTGGAAGGCGTGGACGTTACGGACCAGTATCAGGTGGAGGCCGCATTCCAGAAGGTCATGGACGAAACCGGCCAGGGCTTCGGCAAAATCGCCCAGCCCGTGCGGGTGGCCCTGACGGGCAAGTCCGCCTCCCCGGGCATGTTCGAACTCATGCGGGTCCTGGGAAACGACCTGGTGCGGGCCCGCTTGGCCCGGGCCATCGCGCATATCGGGGATTAACAGGCGGTTTCCAAAAAGTCCGTCTTTTTCGAAAAGCAGAATGCCGTCCTCAGCTTCCACCGCCTTCCGGGCCGTGCTCCTGATCGCCCAGGAGTTCCGTGAGGATGGACAGTCCCTCCACGATGCGGTCCATGCGGTCCGGGGACAGGGTGGACAGGCCGTCCATGATCTCCTGCTGGATGGGGGGCGGGGCCTCCTCGGCCAGAAGCCGGCCTTCTTCCGTCAGCTCCACGGTGATGACCCGCCGGTCCGGGGAGTTGCGCCGCCTAAGGACCAAGCCCTTGGTCTCCAGGCGGTCCAGGATGCCCGTGACGGTGGAGGACTTCACCATGATGTCCCGGGCGATGGCCGAGGGAGACATGGGGCCCTTTTCGTACAGGGCC
>JAHJUF010000041.1 GCA_018829095.1 Pseudomonadota bacterium
CCCCCTGAACGCTTACAAAACTTCAGCTGGTCCAGGCTGTAGATGCTGTCCATGTTCAGGACAAAGGTGGGGAGGTCCGCCATCTCCTGGCCGTGCATTTGGGCAAAGGCCCGGGCGCCGCGCAGGCCGCACTCCTCGGCATCGAAGCTGGCAGCCACCAGGCGGGTGTTTTTCAGGAGGTTTTTGCCGTCCTTCTTGGCCTGGCCGAAGATCTGGGCCACCCGGGCGGCCATGGCGCAGGCGATGAGGTTGTCCCCGGCCCCGGGCACGCCTCTTTTGCTGTGGAAAAAGTACAGGGGAACCACGAAGACCGCCCCGGCCAGGGCTCCCCAGGCCAGGGCCCCGGCCCAGGAGGGGTCCGCGCCGGTGACGAGACGCAGCCCGGCCCAGGACAGGCAGAGGGCGTTGGCCGCCGTATAGGAAAAAACCCCCAGGGTGATGCGCAGGGCGTACCATTTCTGCCACCGGCTGGCCAGAAACAGGAACTCGTGGGGGCTGTCGTGGTGGCCCGAGACGATGATCTGGCGCCGGGGCGGGCCCGAGGGCTCGATGACCCCCATGACGTTCACGGCCTTCTTCCTCTTGAACAGGGGGTCGAAGAGGTTCCGGTAGAAAACGAACTGGGTGAGGGACAGGACCGTGCCCGCCGTGAGGGCCAGGGCCGCCGGGTAGATGAGGACGCCCCCCAGGAACACCAGGACCAGGGCGGCCAGGTAGGACAGGGCGAAGAACTTCATGAAGAACAGGAAGCTGGCCGGGTGGACCGTGAACTCCTCCGAGGCTGTGGAGTCGCAATGCAGGGCCAGGTCCTCCTGAATCATGCGGGCGGATTTCGTGCACGCCTCGCTCCCCGTCAGCCGGGGCCCGCAGGCGGAAAGCACCTTCCTCGTCCAGTCCAGGGTGTCTTTGGCCAGGGTTCCGTTCACCCCCACGCCCATGTTTCGGATGTCCATCCGCCTGCCTCCCGTTGGGGTTATACAGTTGTTCGTACATTTGTAATGACAAATGTATAACGCATGAAAACCCCGCAGGCAAGCCTTAATTTTGGTGGGGAGGCGATAAGTCCGAAACCTCTTGCGGCCGTCCTTCCAGCGAAAGCGGGAATCCATGGCGGCGCGCGCCGGCCCTCTTTTGCATGCGCGCTGCCAATCCACGTCATTCCGGCGCAGGCCGGAATCCAGACCCATCAACAAGTTATGGCTCCTCGCTTTCCCGTGGATGACGAGCTCTTGTACTTGTTGCGAGGCCGTCCATTTTCATCCGCAACGGAGGGGAAGGGTGAACCGGTGCCCGGAGAAGAGCCCGATTCCAGGGGGGGGGCTGAATTTTACCGGGAGGGTGCTGCAAAAGGGGGGGGCGGCCCCTAGAAGTGCTTGGAGAACCAGAGGGCCGCCTGGAGGCGGTTGGGAACGTTGATTTTCCGGAAGATGTTGTAGGTGTGGCTTTTTACGGTGTGGAGGCTGATGTAGAGCTTGTCGGCGATTTCCTGGTTGCTGTGGCCGGCGGCGATGCGGGCCAGGATCTCCCGTTCCCGTGCGGTCAGGGACTCGGCGGCCTCCTGGGCGGCCGGGACCCGGGTCCTGGGGGCCAGGACAAAGTTGGACAGGGTCTCCCGGGAGTACCAGAGCTCGCCCTTCAGGATCGCCCGGACGCCCTTGCCCAGCAGGCGCAGGGGCTCGTTCACAAAGAAGATGCCCCGGACCTGCCGGGCCATGGCTTCCCGGGTGAACTCATCGTCCGGGGTGACGTTGAAGAGGGCCACGAAGGGGGGGTCGTCCTCGGCGACCGAGACGGCGGCTTCCATCTCCAGCCAGATGCGGGCCGGGTCGCTGCGGTAGCAGTCCCAGAGGATCAGGGCGGAACCCCGGCCATCGCCGTCCCAGTCCGGGCCCGAGGTGCAGAAGATTCCCTCCTGGGTCTTCAGGAACGAGGTGAGGAGTTCGTTCAGAAGGGGGTTGGGCCCGGCGATGTGGACCTTCTGTTCCACAGCCGGGTCCGGAGTGTTCCTGGTTTCGTCCTTGGCCTGCTTTGCGTCAGCCATGAAGGAGAATCCCGCGTTTCTTCAGGAATACCGGTTAGCCGGAAAATAGCCATGGGGCGCAGGGGGCTTCCATCCGCCCCTGGTGGGCGGCCGGTACGGATGCCGCCCAGGCAGGTTGGCTCCCAATACGTATGTCGCAAGAAATTCATGGGGTCCCCGGGAAACGGGGCCCCGGCTTTCGAAGCCCGCCCCGGATCGGCCGGAAAGGGCGCTTTCCAGGGCCAGGCTGCTAGGCCGCCTGGGAAAGGGGCGTCATCCGAAAACGCCGGTCAAAGCGGATGGCCATTCCCTGGCCGTCCGTCCGCACCACCGTGCCCTGGACCCGCACCCTGGCCCCGCTGCTTTCGCCCTGGATGCCGCCTTTGGGCAGAAGGAAAAGGCTCACGTAGACGCGGGTCTTTTCCTCCAGGGGCTCGGTGCAAAGGAAATAGGCCCCGCCGGCGGAGACGTCGGAGGTGGAAAGCGAAATGGCCCGGGCCGGTGCGGAGCAAGGCCGCACCTTGGCCGGGATTTTCAGATTGTATCGTTCCATGGACCTTCTGTTTTCAGGTTTCATGGCCATTTTTCCTTGTAGGGTTGCATGGTCGGAATCCATATAGTTCCGCTTCGTACAAAAATACCACACGCAAAAGGAAAAATCCAGGGCGGCTGACGCGGAGGGAGAAAAAACAGGAAAGATTCTTGTCTGCCTATCCTAATTTTCAAAAAAAATTCTATTGCGATGGGGCGAAAAATTCCATGCTGAAATCTTTTTTGGAAACAGCCCCTACATGACCGGAAGCATGCAGTCGGCCAGTTGGATGGAAGTTTTTCTCAGGTGGATGGACAAAAGCCGGGCGATGCCCTTCAGGATTTTGTTGCCCGTCTGGGGATGGTTCTCCACCAGGGATTCGAAGTTCTTCCGGGTCAGGGTGATGAGTTTGGCCGGACCGGCGGCCCGAACCGTGGCCGAGCGGGGAAAATCGTCGATGACCGCCATTTCCCCGATGGAGTGTCCCTTGTGCAGGGTGGTGATGACCGTTTCCTCGCCGCTCTTGTTGCGCTTGGAAACCTTGAGGGCTCCATCGGTCACGAAGCAGACATAGCTGCCCTTGTCCCCCTCCCGGAACACCACATCGCCTTCCTTGAAATCCAGGAAAAACATGTACTTGGCCAGTTGCCTCAGCTCCTCGGACGTGAGGGGGGCGAAGAGCGGGATGGCGGCGAGGCAGTCCAGCAAAAGGCGCATCATTTGGCTGCTGTAAAGTTCCCGGTCACTAGGCGTGTCCATTTGTATCCCTTTCGATAGTCCTTTCAACCACATTATTTAGTGTATGATATCCCGGGCACAAATCAAGGACAAAGTTGCCCCCCCGGGGGGCCGGGGCTCCGCCTGGCCGAGCCCTGCGTTGACACCGGGCCTGTCGCTGTGTAGGTTCATCCCGAGAAACTTCTGACCCTGAAAGAGGCCCTTCCATGCCCCAGCGGGCAACCCCCCATGGCGAAAACAGCCGCCGGATTCCATTCCCGGCGGTCCTGGCCCTCCTTTTGGCTTTCTGTCTCGTCCTCTCCGCCTGCCGGCATGAGATCCCGCTGCCCCCGCCCGAGGCCCCCGGCCCGCCGGCGGACCAGCTCCTTTCCCGGGCGGACAAGCTCTGTGCCCAGAAAAGGCCGGAGCTGGCCAGGCCCCTGTACCAGGACTTCCTGGCCCGCAATTCCAAGGCCCGGGAAGTACCGGCGGTCCTCATGAAGCTCGCGGCCATCGACTCCTCGGCGGGCCGCCACGCCCTGGCCCAGAACTGGCATCGGGAACTCCTGGCCCGGTTCCCCGGCTCGGTGTACGCCCCCGACGCCCGGGTTGGCCTGCTCCAGTCCTACCTGGACGCGGGCAGCCCCCGGGCCCTGCTCCGGGAGGCCCCGGGGCTTTTGGCCACGGCGGGAAGCGACACGGAGCGGTCCCGCATCCTGGCCCTGGAGGGCCGGGCGGCCCTGGAGGCCGAGGCCCCGGCCCAGGCTTTCGGCTACTATGGCCAGGCCGCCGCCATGGCCCCTGAATCCGCCCAGGCGGAGCTGGCAGGGTCCATGGCCCGGGCTGCGGCTCTCTTTTCCGATGCGGACCTGGCCGTGGCCGGACACGAGTCCTCGGGATGCATCTCCAGGACCGTGGCCACTTGGGAGTCCGCCGGCCGCCTGGCAAGGGCGGGCCGGTTCAAGGAAGCGGCCGCCCGGCTCCAGGAGGTCCAGGACGCCTGTCCGGGCTCCCCCCTGGCCCCGGAAACCGAAGCCCGGCTGGCCCGGGTCCTCCAGATGGCCAGCTTCCGGCCCGATGTCCTGGGCTGCCTCCTGCCCCTTTCCGGCCCCTATGCCCGGTTCGGCGAGTCTGTCCTGGCCGGGGCCGAGCTGGCTGTTTCCCTCCACAACCTCGCCCATCCGGGCCGGGAACTCTCCCTCCTGGTGGAGGACAGCCGGGCCAGGGCGGCGGACGCCGACCGGGGGCTTCTGGCCCTGGCCGACCAGGGCGCGGCCCTTGTGGTGGGGCCCATGGTCACGGCCGAGAGCGTGGGGGACCTGGCCCGGGAGCTGGGCATCCCCGCCGTGGTGTTCACCCAGAAAGACCTGAACCTGGCCGAGGGGGGCTTCCTCTTCCGCAACTACCTCACCCCCCGGCTCCAGGCCGAGGCCCTGGTGTCCTATTTCACGGATGTCCTTTCCCTGTCCCGCTTCGCCGTCCTGTATCCGGAGGACGACTACGGCAGGACCTACATGAACGCCTTTTGGGACGCGGCCCTGGAACGCGGGGGCATCCTCACGGGGGTGGAGCCCTATCCCCCGGGCCAGACGGACGTGGGAGACCCCATCCGGCGCTTGGTGGGGCTCTTCTACGAACGCCCCGAGGAGCCCGGGGACTCCCCCACCGTCTGGGAGGAACTGGATGCCCAGGCCAGGGCGGCCCGGCAGCAGGCCGCCCTGGACCGTGGACTGGAGCCCCTGGACGACCCGGATCAGGAATCGGAGGTCTCAGGAAAAGAGGGGGAGGAAGAGCCCGATGCGGTGGTGGACTTCCAGGCCCTGTTCATCCCGGACGTGCCCCAGCAGGCGGGCCTCATCCTGCCCCAGCTCCCCTTCAACGATGTCACCGGCGTCCTGGTGGCGGGCACCAACCTGTGGCACAGCCCCACCCTGGTGGACCTCGCCGGGCGATACGGCCGGGGGGCCTTGTGCCCGGACCTTTTCTGGGCCGGAAGCCGGGACCCCCTGGTGGCCGAGTTCGTGGCCCGCTTTCAGGAGGCCTTCGGCCGGGAGCCCGGGGTCATGGAGGCCCTGGGGTTCGACACCGTGCGCATGGCCCTGGCCGCCCTGTCCCAGGAGGGGGTCACCAGCCGGAAGGCCCTCCGGGACGCCCTGGTGAACATGGGAGAGTTCCGGGGCGTCACGGGGCGCACGTCTTTTTCGGAAAACGGCGAGGCCCGGAAGACCCTGTTCCTGTTGAAGGCCACGTCCAAGGGGTTTGTGGAAGTCCGCTGAAGTTGAAGTCTGTTGAAGCAGACGTTGGGGCAAAAAAGGCCGGGAGACTTTATGCGGGAACCCTTTGCGAACCCCCTCCAATTGCCGGAGTCCCCCCCGGGGGGCCCCGGGGCGGGCCTTTTGTCCGGCCTGTGGAAGGGGCTGGCTTCGGTTGCGGGCCTGGCCTGGGGACCGGCGGCAGTCCTGGCCGGGAGGGAGGGCGCGGAGCGGGACGAGCGCCTGGGCCGGGTTCCCGCCCTTTCCGGTTATGGCTCCAGCTCCCGCCACGGCCCCCGGGTGTGGATCCACGCCTCCTCCGTGGGGGAGGCCGGGGTGGCCCACGCCGTGGCCCGGGCCCTTTGGGACATGGCCCCGGCCACGGAGGTCTTTGTGAGCGCAACCACGTCCACGGGCCTTGCCCGGGCCCGTGAGATTTTCGGGGACCGGGCCGCGGGAACGGCCTTCGCACCCCTGGACGCGCCCTTTGCCGTGGCCCGGGCCCTTTCCCGGGTCCGCCCCAAGGTCCTGGCCATGGTGGAGACGGAGATCTGGCCCAACTGGCTGGCCGAGGCCCGGCGCCGGGGCATCCCGACGGTTCTGGTGAACGGCCGGTTGTCCGGGCGGTCCATCAGCCGGTACCTGGCTGTTCGGCCCCTGTTCGCCCGGGCCCTTTCCGGGATGAGCGCCTTTTCCATGATCTCCACGGGGGACGCGGCCCGCATCGCCCGCCTGGGGGCCCCTACGGGCCGCATCTTCGTGGGGGGCAACGCCAAATACGACGACCTGGCCCGCCCCCGGCCCGGGGACCGGGAGGGGGCCCGGGACCTGTTGGGGCTTTCCCCGGGGACTCCGGCCTGGGTGGCGGGGAGCACCCGCACCGGCGAAGAGGAGGCGGTCCTGGCGGTGCACCGACGGCTCCTGGAGGCGCTCCCCGGGGCGGTCCTCATCCTGGCCCCCCGCCACCTCCGGCGCACGGACCGGGTCCAGGCCCTGGCCGGGCGGGCCGGACTGGGGGTCCAGCGCCTCTCGAAGATCCGGGCCCAAGGCCGGGACCCGGGGCGGCCCGTGATCCTGGTGGACACCATGGGGGAGCTGTTCACCCTCTACGGCGCGGCGGATGCGGCCTTCGTGGGGGCCAGCCTGGCGCCCAAGGGGGGGCAGAATCCTCTGGAGCCCGCCTGCTGGGGCCTCCCCGTGCTGTTCGGCCCCCATATGAACGACTTTGCCGAAGCCAAGGCCGTCCTCACCCGCCACGGGGGCGGGGAAACCGTGGCCCAGGCCGGCGAGTTGTACGCCCGGGTCCGGCATTTCCTGGAAAACCCCCGGGAAGCCCGGGAAACCGGCCGCCGGGCCCGCCGGGCCGTGGATTCCCTGGCCGGAGCCGCCGAGGCCCACGCCCGGGTCATCGCCAACCTGCTTTATTAGTGGGGTGGATTTTTTTCTGTTTTTTGCCCCAATACCCACCACGAAAGGAAAAGGAAAGGATTTCTCATGGACCCCTATAGGGTGTACGTCACCCGAAGGATCCCCAAACCGGGGTTGGATCTTTTGGCCGAGTGCTGCGAAGTGGAAGTGAACGCCGAGGACCGGCCCCTGCCGCGAACCAGGCTTTTGGAAAAGGCCCGGGACGTGGACGGCGTCATCGGGCTTTTGACGGACAGGATCGACGCCGAGTTCTTTGGGGCGGCCGAACGCCTCAAGGGGTACGCCAACTACGCCGTGGGCCTGGACAACGTGGACCTGGCCGAGGCCACCCGCCGGGGAGTGCCCGTGTCCAACACCCCGGACGTCCTGACGAACGCCACGGCCGAAATGGCCTGGGCGCTTCTGCTCGCCGTGTGCCGGCGGGTCACGGAGTCGGACCGGGTCATGCGCGCGGGCCGGTGGACGGGCTGGGGGCCTCTCCAGTTCCTGGGCACGGGCGTCACGGGCCGGACCCTGGGCATCGTGGGCGCGGGGCGCATCGGCACGGCCATGGCCCTCATGTCCAGGGGATTTTCCATGCCCGTCCTGTACCACAGCCCCTCGGCCAACCCGGTGCTGGAAAAGGAGCTTTCCGCCCGGCGGGTGGATTTCGACACTCTCCTGGCCGAGAGCGACTACATCTCCCTCCACGCCCCCCTCACCCCCCAAACCCGGCACCTGTTCGGCACGGAGGCCTTTGCCAAAATGAAACCCACGGCCTACCTCATCAACACCTCCCGGGGCCCGCTGATCCACGAGTCCCGGCTGGTGGAGGCGCTGAAGGAGGGGCGGATAGCCGGGGCGGGGCTGGACGTGTATGAACGGGAGCCGGAAATGGCCCAGGGCCTGTCCGAGCTGGACAACGTGGTCTTCACCCCCCACACGGGCTCGGCCACCGTGGCCGCCCGCACGGACATGGCGCTTCTGGCCGCGAGAAACCTCTTGGCCATGCTCCGGGGGGAGAGGGCGAAAAACTGCGTGAACCCGGAAGTCTACGAGTCAAAGTCCCCGTCGGGGTCGTAGGCCTCCCAGGCGGCCGGGGCTGCCTCCGGGTCCGTTGCCGCTGTTTCCATCCCCTTCAGGCGGCGGGCGAAGAGGAGGTAGCCCGTGTGGGCCACCATGCGGTCCGTGGGCCGCAGGCGCGCCGGTACGGGCTTGTAGAACCGGATGAAGATCTCCATGACGTCTAGGAGGTGGAAGTTCAGGTTCGTGAGGGCCCGGATGGAGGCGGACACCTGGTTCGCCGTGGGCACCAGGATGCCCAGGTGCCCCGAGGGGGCCAGGGCGTCCCGGACCCGGGCCATGACCTCCCAGGGGTGGCGCATGTCCAGGAAAAAGGCGTCCAGGTTCTCCTGGTCCAGCCCCTCCTCCAGGCGTCCCTCGTGGGTATGGACGTGGGAAAACTCCACGAAGTCCAGGTTTTTCCTCGCCTGGGCCAGGAGCCGGGGGTCCTCCTCCCAGGTATACACCGCTCCTTCGGGTCCCACGGCCCGGGCCATGGCCGAGGTGAGCGCCCCGGAGCCCGTGCCCGCCTCCCCCACCCGCTTGCCGGAGCAGAGGTTCAGCCGCCAGAGGATGTAGGCCGTGTCCTTGGGGTAGATGATCTGGGTCTTCCTCCGGAGACCGTGCATGGTCCACTCGTGGAGGTCGCAGGTGAGCACCCAGTAGGTCTTGCCCTTCTGGACAAAGGAGTTGCCCGGCCCCACCGCCCAAAGCTCCTCGTGGGTCATGTGGCCCGTGGGGAGCCCCACGGGCCCGGGCTTGGCCGGGTCCGCCACCCGGGAAAACTTCATCCGGTCCGTCACGATCAAAAGATCCGCCAGAGAGCGGGTCATGGTTTCCTCCTCTATAGCGGTAGTCAAAAATCCTGTCTGATTAAATGATGGCCCTGCAGCAAGTCCTGAAACCACTCTCAACCGTCACCCCGGCGAAGGCCGGGGCCCAGTCTTTTCAATAGGTTACAAAGACCCTGGATTCCGGCCTTCGCCATGACGGCCCCGGGCGATGGGCTCGCCAGCCCGGAGGCGATACTTCTGACAATCGCTCTAAGGTCTGCCGGCGGATTTCAGGTCCTGGTTCTCCATGCGGTCCTTCAGGCGGCACACCCCGCACAGGGGCGCCCCGGTGGGCTCTCCGCAACGTTCGCAGGACCCGAAGGCGTCCCCTTGGGGGGGGCCGTTCTCCCGGATGTGGCCCCAGAGCAGGTCCCGTTTGGTGCCGGGCATCTCACCCTCCATCCACAGGAGGGCCGTCTTGTAGTAGGTGCTGGTGGCGCCCCGGGAAAAGGGGCAGCCTCCCTGGGCCGGGCGGATATGGTTCAAGGACGTGTAGGCCCGGATCTCCGCCTCGTCCACCCGGTACAGGGGCTTGGCCCGGGCCGCCTGGGCCGGGTGGGCGGCGGCCAGGAACGGGTAGAGCTTTTCCAGGTAGCGTTTCCGGCGGTGGATGAGGTTGCCCATGAGCCGGGCGGCCTCGTCGTCCAGGTTGTGGCCTGTCACCAGGACCCCGGCCCCGGCCTGGCGGGCCAGGAGGTTCAGGTAGCTGCGCTTCACCGTGCCGCACACGGAGCAGATGTCCATGCGCACCTGGCTCCGGATCCGGGGCAGGGGATGACCGAAAAGCTCCTCCAGGGAATGGACCGCAAGGGGCAGCCCGCGTTTTTCCGCGAACTCCCGGGCCGCGTCTATGGAGGCCTCGGAGAACTGGGGGATGCCCAGGTCCAGGTGCACCCCCCGGGTTTCGAAGCCCAGGCGGTGGAGCACGTCCCACACGGCCAGGGAGTCCTTGCCCCCGGACACGGCCACGGCCACCGGGGCTTCCCGGGGCAGGGGCACGATCTTCAACGCCCGGATCACGGCGGTGAGGAAGAACTGATCGAAACAGTCCGGGCAGAACATGGAGTTGTGGCTGGGCAGGCGCACCGCCGCCGGGGCCTTGCACCGGGTGCATTTGCCCACCGGACGTTCCATGAGCCCGGAAAAAGTCCGTTCCGGGTTTCCCCTGGGCGGTCCTCCGGCTCCCTGATTGGATTTCATGGCCTTGCCCTCCGCGGAAAAGTCACCACCTTAGGGAACATGAACGGGAGTGTAAAGAAGAGTCTTGCGTTCGTGGCTCCGGGCCCGGAGGCCGAAGGGGAAAGGAGCGTTCCGGCGGCGTTTCCCTTTCCGGGGCCTGCGGGAACCCTGGGGGTTCGCGGGGTTCGGGAATGGAGCCCAAAAATTCGGGGCTCTGAAGCATTATCCAACAATGACAAGGAGTTGAGCCTTGGCGAGGGTCGCCGGCGCCCATCGGATTTTGCTTTGCTTTTCCCTAGAATTGGTGCTATATTTGTTGTTTAGATTTCACTGACTTAGGCATCGCCGAGGGGTTTCGCCACCGGAGGCGGGACCCTTACGGGGTGATCACAAGGAGAGAGCGCTGGCCTGGACGGAGGCGCGGATACCCATGTCAGATCGAGAAATCGTACTGGACGACGAGGCAGAGGCCTTGTTCCGGGACCTGGGCGGCATGGACGCCGGGGACCGGGGCCGGGGGCTTTCCGTGCCCGGCCTGGCCGAGGC
>JAHJUF010000342.1 GCA_018829095.1 Pseudomonadota bacterium
CGGAAACGTGGGTCAGCGCCAGGGGGTGACACATGGGGATCAGGCCGGCCGTGTTCTTGGCCGCCTGGATGCCCGCGATGCGCGCCGTCGAAAGGACCGGGCCCTTGGCCGTGTCACCGGAAAGCACGGCGTCGAAGGTGGCCCGCTCCATGAGGACCCGGGCCTGGGCCACGGCCTCCCGGACCGTGGAGGCCTTGTCCGTCACGTCCACCATCCGCGCCCGGCCCCTGCCGTCCACGTGGCTCAACTCTCCCATGGCTCCTCCCTCGCCCCCAGCCGCCGGGCCCTTTCCAGGTCCTGGGGGGTGTTGACGTTCATGAAGGACAAAAGCCCGGGGTCCGCCTGGGAAAGCTCGTCCGGCCCCACCTCCCGGACCTTCAGGTTTCCGTACAGCTCCGAGATGCGGTACCGTCCCTGGAGAAGGCGGGCCCGGACCAGGGGGGCCGCCCGGCGGCTGTACACCGCGCACAGGGGCTCCAGGCCCTTTTCCGTCCGGGGCACCACCACATCCACCTTCCCGTTGGCGAGCCCCGCCAGGCGCCGCACCAGGGCCGGGGAAAGGAAGGGCGTGTCGCAGGCCGCCACGAACACGTAGGGCGCCCGGGCGTAGGAAAGGGCCGCATGGATGCCCACCAGGGAGCCTGAGCCCGGGAGGAGATCCGGCAGGATGGCCGCCGGGAGATCCAGGAGGGGGAGGGGGGCCCTGGCGATGACCAGGACCTCGGAAAAACAGGCGGAAAGGACCTCCAGGACACGCCTGACCATGGCCTTTTCCCCCACGCGGCAAAGGGCCTTGTTTTCGCCCCCCATGCGGCGGTTCCGGCCGCCCGCCAGGACGGCCCCGGCGCAAACAGCCCTTGATTCGTCCTCCGGATCCATGCCGAAAGCCTTCTTTCTTCCCCAGGGTTCGGACAATCCGGGAATAGTAGTTTCCCTGGCCGCCAAAATCAAGCCGCCGGGCGATGGGGCCGGGGTTTTGGGCTGGAGGGCGCGCACCCACAGCGGCCAAGCCTTTCCGGGCATGCCGTCATGAAATCCGGATGCCATGCATAACCGTTTGATTTATTTGTCTTTATGGCGAATCACCGCCTTCCCGGGCATTGGTCCCGGTTGGGCGATTTCCCTGGCCTGGCTGGCGGTTTGGGGTTGGACTTTTGTCCGCCAGTTTGTATAATGAAAGATAACCGCCCGTTAGGAAAAGCGGAGCCACCTCATTGCGGAGAGACCCTTCATGAGCGAAAGCAACGTTCTCTTGTCCGCCGTGGAAATGGACCGGGCTTTGGCCCGCATGGCCCAGGACATGCTGGAAAACCACCGGGGATGCGAGGATCTGGCCCTGGTGGGCATCCGCACCCGGGGAGTGTTTCTGGCCGCCCGCATCCAGGACAAGATGCGCGAAACCGGGTGCCCGGACATCCCCCGGGGGGAGCTGGACATCAGCCTGTACCGGGACGACTGGACCCGCATCTCCCATCACGCCGTGCTCCAGGGAACGGACATCCCCTTTTCCATCGACAAGAAGGTGGTCATCCTGGTGGATGACGTGCTCTACACGGGGCGCACGGTCCGGGCCGCCCTGGACGCGGTCATGGACTTCGGCCGCCCGGCCCGGGTGGAGCTGGCCGTCCTGGCGGACCGGGGCGGCCGGGAGCTGCCCATCAGCGCCGACTACGTGGGCATCCGGGTGGACCCCGGCCCGGGCCAGCGGGTGAACGTATACCTTGCGGAACTCGACGGTCTGGACGAGGTGCGGGTGAGCTGACAGGCGCTTCCGGACCTGGGGCGAAAAACCTCCCCAGACTATTTGCTTTCGAATCGCAAGGTTGATGCCCCTCCCCCCTTGCCGGCCCCCCCGGGTTTTTTGGTATTGACATCGCCTGGACCCTCCGATATGAACGGACCTGACTTTCAAGAGGAAAACGCCCTGCGGGGCTATTTTTGGATGCTCATTTCTAAGGGAGGGACCGATCCATGCCGGATGTGGAATTTGATGGCGAAACCTTTTCGATGGACGAAGACGGATTCATTGACTCCTTTGATGCCTGGACTCCTGGCTGGGTTCAGTACGTAAAGAAGCTCGAGGGGATTGATGAGCTTTCCGAGGAGCATTGGAAGGTCATCAATGTGCTCCAGGACTACTACAAAAAGAACGGCATCGCCCCCATGGTGCGGGTTCTGTCCAAGGTGACGGGCTTCAAGCTGAAGCACATCTACGAGCTGTTCCCGTCCGGACCCGGCAAGGGAGCCTGCAAGATGGCCGGCCTTCCCAAGCCCACGGGCTGCGTCTAGTCCGAATCCGCGGTACATTTTGCGCAGAAAAAAAGCCTTGCCGTTTGGCAGGGCTTTTTTTCTGCCCCCGGAGGTCCAGGTGATTCTCCAGGTCCCCACCTCCCAAAAGACCCAGCTGGTGGACATCACCCGCCAGGTGGCCGACGCCGTGGCCCGAAAGGGATTCACCGACGGCGCGGTGGTGGTCTTCGCCCCCCACACCACGGCCGCCGTCACCATCAACGAGGCCGCTGATCCCGCCGTGCCCGGGGACATCCTCCTGGCCATAAACCGCATGGTGGAAGACGACCTGCCCTATCGCCACGGGGAGGGCAACTCCCCGGCCCACGTCAAGTCCTCCCTGGTGGGGGCCTCGGAAATCGTGGCCGTGGAAAACGGCCGCCTGGCCCTGGGCACCTGGCAGGGCATCTTCTTCTGCGAGTTCGACGGCCCCCGGCAGCGCAAGGTACGCCTCTTCTTCCTTCCCGGAACCTGACCAAGGAGCGTCATGCCCCGACATCCCGCCATCGAACTCGACGACACGGACCGGAGCATCATCAACCGCATCCAGTCCGATTTCCCTGCCGTGGCCCGGCCCTACGCGGTCGTCGCGGACGAGCTTTCCCTGGACGAGGCCACGGTCATCGCCCGGGTGGCCCGGCTCAAGGAAGCGGGAATCATCCGGCGCATCGGAGGCAACTTCGCCCCGGACCGCCTGGGCTTCGTGAGCACTCTCTGCGCCGCCCGGGTGCCCGGGGAAAAAGTGGACGACTTCGCCCAGGAGGTGAACCGCTACCCCGGGGTGACCCACAACTACCTCAGGGAACACGCCTACAATGTCTGGTTCACCTTCATCGCCGAGACCCGGGAGGAGATCGTCCAAAACCTCGCGGACATCCGCGCCGCCACCGGCATCACGGACATCCTGGACCTCCCGGCCACCAGCGTCTACAAAATCCGCGCCGAATTCAAGGTGGGGCGGGAAGAATGAACCCCGCCCCCGCCGGACCCCGCGCCATGGAGCGAGACGTCCGCATCGGCCTGGCCTCCATGGAGAGCCGCCTGGGAGACCGGGAGGAAAACCTCACCCGTATGCGGGGCCTGGCCCGGGAAGCCGCCGCCCGTGGGGTGGAAATCCTGTGTTTCCCGGAGCTTAGCCTCACCGGATACGCCCTTTCCCCGGAACTCGCCGCCCTGGCCGAACCCCCGGACGGCCCCTTTGCCCGGCGCGCCTCGGCCCTGGCCGCCGAATTCGGCATGACCGTCCTCTTCGGCATGGCCCTGGCAAACCCGGATGGCCCGCCCTTCGCCGCCCATCTGGCCGCCTTTCCCAACGGCCGGAGCCTCTCTTTTCTCAAGGTCCACGTGAATCCCGTGGAACGCCCCTTCCTTTCTCCAGGACCCGGGCCCGTGGTGATCGCCACCCCGGGTTTCCGGTTCGGCATGGCCCTGTGCTACGACGCTCACTTCCCGGAGATGTTCACGGCCATGGCCATGGCCGGGGCCGATGCCGTATTCCTCCCCCACGCCTCTCCCCGGGGCGGGCCCAGGGACAAGGACTCGTCCTGGATGCGCCACCTTCCGGCCCGGGCCTTTGACAACGGCATGTACGTGGCCGCCGTGAATGCCTGCGGCGAAAACAGCACGGGCTTGTCCTTCCCCGGCCTGGCCCTGGTCCTCGACCCCCTGGGCCAGGTCATGGCCCGTTCCCACGGCCCGGAAAGCCTCCTGGTGGCCGACCTCTCCTCACAAAAACTCGCCTCCGTCCGAAAAAGCCCCATGGCCTACTTCCTGCCCCACCGGAAAAGCCCTCTGGAATGCCGGGTGGTGGAAGTGTAGCGGCTCCGGGGAAAAGGCCCTGTTGCCCATGGCTTGACGGCCACGTAAAAAGTCGAAAAGCGACACTCTTCCTCATTCCGCGGCGGCTGGAATCCAGTCCGGGCAACGGGCTAACGCCTTGCCCATCTTGGGATTGGAAAGGATTGGAGATCCCGCGCCGCCTGGGTCCTTCCAGGGCCTTCCGTCTGTTTTTCCGGATTCCGGCCTTCGCCGGAATGACGGCC
>JAHJUF010000343.1 GCA_018829095.1 Pseudomonadota bacterium
GAAAAGAATGACTATCGAGTTATCCGACTAGAAAACGCGCTGGAGGAGATCATGAGCTGGGTTTTCGACACGTTTTCCTCATCCATCGGCAAGAAGCTTCTCATGGCGGTGACCGGCCTGGGGTTTTTGGGGTTTCTTGCCGGGCACCTTCTGGGGAACCTCACCGTATATTGGGGCCCGGCGGCCTTTGTGTCCTACGCCGAGCACCTCCACGCCCTGGAGCCCCTGGTGAAGGTGGCGGAGATGGGGCTTTTGACCTTTCTCTTCATCCACGTAACCTCCGGGACGATCCTCTTTCTCCAGAACCTGAAGGCCCGGGGCGGGCAGTACGCCGTGAAGAAATGGGCCGGGGGCCGCACGGTCTTTTCGGCCACCATGCCCTACACCGGGCTGTTCATCATCATCTTCGTGTCCGTGCATCTGGCCACCTTCAAGTTCACCATGGGGGGCAGCACGGTCTTTGAGAAGGCCTCCACGGTCTTCGCCAACCCCGCCTACATGATTTTTTACACCCTCTCCATGGCCGTGGTGGCCCTCCACGTGGGGCACGGCCTGTGGAGCGCCTTCCAGACCCTGGGGCTTTCCCATCCCAAGTACATGCCCGCCATCCGGGCCTGTTCCCTGGCTGCTGCGGTGGGGGTGCTCCTGGGCTTCGGGCTTTTGCCCACGGTCATCTTGCTCATGGCTTAGGGACGATTAGGGATGCGACACCGAAGCCAATCCCTTTCCAGGGAGTAACCACCTAACTATTGAATAGGGCAAAAAGTTTTTTGGAGGGGGGCCGGGGGAGCCTTTTTTCAAAAAAGGTTCCCACGGCAAAAGTCCCTTCAGCGTTCATAAGAGGGAGGTCTGCCATGCTGGATTCCAAGATTCCGTCCGGGCCCTTGCAGGAGAAGTGGGACAGGCGGAAGAACGAGCTTTCCCTGGTGAACCCCGCCAACCGGAGGAAGTACACCGTCCTGGTGGTGGGCACGGGGCTGGCCGGCGGCTCGGCCTCGGCGGCTCTGGGGGAAATGGGCTACAACGTCAAGACCCTCTGCATCCAGGACAGCCCCCGCCGGGCCCACAGCATCGCGGCCCAGGGCGGCATCAACGCGGCCAAGAACTATCCCAATGACGGCGACAGCGTTTGGCGGCTGTTCTATGACACCATCAAGGGCGGCGACTTCCGGGCCCGGGAGGCCAACGTGTACCGCCTGGCCATGGTGGCAAACGCTATCATAGACCAGTGCGTGGCCCAGGGCGTGCCCTTTGCCCGGGAGTACGGCGGGCTCCTGGCCAACCGGTCCTTTGGCGGGGCCCAGGTGTCCCGGACCTTTTACGCCCGGGGTCAGACCGGCCAGCAGCTCCTTTTGGGGGCCTATGGCTCTCTCATGCGCCAGGTGGCTGCCGGGAGGGTGGAACTCCTGCCCCGCCGGGAGATGTTGGATCTTGTCACCGTGGACGGTCGGGCCATGGGCCTGGTGGCCCGGAATCTGGTGAACGGCGAAATCGAGCGCCACTCAGCCGACGCGGTGGTTTTGTGCACCGGCGGATACGGCAACGCCTACCATCTCTCCACCAACGCCATGGCGAGCAACGTCACGGCTGCCTGGCGGTGCCACAAGCGGGGGGCCCTTTTCGCCAACCCCTGTTACACCCAGATCCACCCCACCTGCATCCCTGTTTCCGGGCATTTCCAATCCAAGCTCACCCTCATGAGCGAGTCGCTGAGGAATGACGGCCGGGTGTGGGTACCCCAGACTGGGGGGGACGCCCGGCAAGCCGGGGACATCCCCGAGGCCGAGCGGGACTACTACCTGGAGCGCAAGTACCCCAGCTTCGGCAATCTGGTGCCCCGGGACGTGGCCAGCCGGAACGCCAAGGCGGTCTGCGACGAGGGCCGGGGCGTGGGGGCCACGGGCCTGGCCGTGTACCTGGACTTTTCCGATGCCATCGCCCGCGACGGCAAGGCGGCCATCGAGAAGAAGTACGGCAACCTCTTTGCCATGTACGAGAAGATCACGGGCCAGGACCCCTACGAAACGCCCATGATGATCTACCCGGCCATCCACTACACCATGGGGGGCCTGTGGGTGGACTACAACCTCATGAGCACCGTGCCCGGCCTCTTTGTGGCGGGCGAGGCCAACTTCTCGGACCACGGAGCCAACCGTCTGGGGGCCTCGGCCCTCATGCAGGGCCTGGCTGACGGCTACTTCGTGATCCCCTATACCCTGGGGGGGTACCTGGCCGGGGTGAAACCCGGGGAGTCCGGCACGGATCACGCGGCTTTCGCCCAGACCGAGGCCGAGGCAGCGGCCCGGGTGGACAAACTCCTGTCCGTGAACGGGAAACGCACCGTGGACGACATCCACCGGGAACTCGGAAACATCCTGTGGGAGCATTGCGGCATGGGCCGGACGGACGAGGGGCTCCAAAAGGCGCTGGAACTCATCCCTGCGCTTCGGGAGGAGTTCTGGCAAAATGTCCGGGTGCCGGGGGGGAGTGGAGATTTCAACCAGTCCCTGGAGCGGGCCGGGAGGGTGGCGGACTTCCTGGAGTTTGCCGAGCTCCTGGCCGCCGACGCCCTGGCCCGGCGGGAGTCGTGCGGCGGGCATTTCAACGAGGCGTTCCAGACCGAGGAGAACGAGGCCCGGCGTGACGACGAGAATTTTTGCCATGTGGCGGCCTGGGAGTACAAGGGCGAGGGCGAAAAACCCGTTCGCCACGAGGAGCCCCTGGTGTTCGAGAACGTCCACCTGACCCAGAGGAGCTACAAATGAAGGATTCCTTGCATCTGACCCTGAAGGTGTGGCGCCAGGGCGGGCCCGGGAAAATCGGGCGCCTGGAAACCTGTGAGGCCCCGGGCATTTCCCCGGATATGAGCTTTTTGGAGATGCTGGACGTGGTGAACGAGCGCCTGACCCTGGAGGACCGGGAGCCTATCGCCTTTGACCACGACTGCCGGGAGGGGATCTGCGGCATGTGCGGGGCCATGGTGAACGGCCGGGCCCACA
>JAHJUF010000344.1 GCA_018829095.1 Pseudomonadota bacterium
CTCATGGCCATGCGCCCGGACGCCATCGTGATCCGCCACCAGAGTTCGGGCGCTCCTCACCTGCTGGCCAAAAGGGTGGAGGCCTCGGTGGTGAACGCTGGCGACGGCACCCACGCCCACCCCAGTCAGGCCCTGCTGGACATGTTCACCGTTCGTGAGAAGAAGGGCCGCATCGAGGGGCTGAAGATCTCCATTGTGGGGGATATCGCCCACAGCCGGGTGGCCCGGTCGGACATCAACGGGTTCACCAAGATGGGGGCCACGGTGACCGTGTGCGGCCCGGCCACCATGATGCCTCCGGGCCTGGAGGAACTGGGCGCCTGCCGGGCGCCCAACATCGAGGAGGCTGTCAAGGGCGCGGATGTCATCATGATGCTCCGTATCCAAAAGGAACGCCAGAAGACCGCCCTGATCCCCTCGGAACGGGAATACGCCCGGGTGTACGGCCTGAATCCCAGGCGGTTGGCCCTGGCGGCCGGGGATGCGATCGTCATGCATCCGGGCCCCATCAACCGGGGGGTGGAAATGAGCCCGGAAATCGCGGACGGGCCCCATTCCATCATCCTGGACCAGGTGACCAACGGGGTGGCCGTTCGCATGGCCCTCCTGTACCTGCTTATCGGAGGCAAGGGCGAATGATCCTCATCATCCAGGGCGGCCGAGTGAAGGACCCGGCCCGGGGCCTGGACGGCCCGGCGGACGTGGTGGTGGAGAACGGGGTCATCACCCGAGTGGGGACCGGAGCCGGGGAAGGGCTTTCCGGCGAAAACGTCCGGGTTCTTCCCGCAGCCGGGATGCTCGTCCTGCCCGGCCTGGTGGACATGCACGTGCATCTTCGGGAGCCCGGCCAGGAATACAAGGAAACCGTGGCCACCGGCACCCGGGCCGCCGCTGCCGGGGGATTCACGGCCGTGTGCTGCATGGCCAACACCCATCCGGTGAACGACAACGCCGCCGTGACCCGCTACATCCTGGAAAAGGCCCGGGAGGAGGGCTCAGCCCGGGTGTACCCCGCCGTAGCAGCCACCCGGGGCCTTAGGGGCAAGGAGCTTTCCGACTACGGGGATCTCGCCGCCGCCGGAGCCCGGGCTGTTTCCGATGACGGCCAGCCGGTTTCCGACGCGGGCATGATGCGCCGGGTCCTGGAATATGCCAAGGACTTGGGCCTGGCCGTGCTTTCCCATCCCGAGGACCTGTCCCTTTCCGAGGGCGGGGCCATGAACGAGGGCGTACTTTCCACCCGCCTGGGACTTCCCGGCATCCCCGCCGCAGCCGAGGCGGCCATGGTGGCCCGGGACATTCTCCTGGCCGAGCTGACCGGGGTCCCGGTGCACTTGTGCCACGTGTCCTGCGCCCAGGCCGTAGAGGCTGTCCGGGTCGCCAAGGCCCGGGGAATCGCCGTGACCGCCGAGACCGCGCCCCATTACTTCACCCTGACTGAACAGGCTGTGGACAGGTACAATACCCACGCCAAGATGAATCCGCCGCTTCGAACCGAGGCGGACCGGGAGGCCGTGCGCCAGGGCCTCGGCGATGGCACCCTGGACGCCATTGCCTCGGACCACGCGCCCCACACGGTGCTGGAAAAGGATCTGGAGTTCGACGCGGCCGCCTTTGGCATCGTGGGCCTGGAAACCTCCCTCCCCCTTTCCCTGGCTATGGTGCGCCAGGGCGTGATGTCTCTTTCCTCCCTGGTCCTGGCCATGAGCACCCGCCCGGCTGAAATCCTGGGCGTCACGCCGCCCGCCGTGGTCCCGGGAGCCCTGGCGGACCTCACCGTGGTGGACCCGGACGCGGCCTGGACTGTGGACGCCCGGTCCTTTTTCTCCAAGTGCGCCAACACCCCCTTCGATGGCATGGAGATGAAGGGCCGGGCAGTCTGGACCCTGGTGGGGGGACGGATCACCCACGGCGAATAAAACCGCCGGAGGCCCTTTCCGGCGGAACGATTTTTATCCGGCGCTTGTCAACCAGGGCCTTGCGTCTATACCCAACCTGCCCCGGGCGGTACGTGCCGCCGCCGGGCCTGGACGATCCTTCATGACGGAAACGCAGCCGAAAAAGATCCTGGTTGTGGACGACGAACCGGGGATGCGGGACTTCCTGGAGGTCATGCTTTGCCGCAAAGGCTACGAGGTGTCCACCGCCGCCGACGGAAAAGATGCCCTGGGTCTCCTGGACGAAAAGCCTTGGGATCTCCTGTTGTGCGACATCCGCCTGGGCGACATCTCGGGCCTGGAAGTCCTGCGCCGGGCCAAGAAGCTCCAGCCGTCCCCGGTGGTCATCATGATTTCCGCCTATTCCTCCACGGAAACCGCCGTGGCCGCCATGAACGAGGGAGCCTACGACTACATCCCCAAGCCCTTTGACAACGAGGAACTGAAGGCGACCATCGAACACGCCCTGGTGCATCGTACCCTGGAGCGCGAAAAGGAAAGGCTGGACCAGGAACTCGCCGAGACCCTGAACTTCGGCCGCCTGGTGGGCAACAGTCCGGCCATGACCAAGCTCTACACCCTGATTCGCCAGGCTGCGCCCACCCGCTCCAGCATTTTCATCACCGGGGAGTCCGGCACGGGCAAGGAACTCATCGCCCGCGCCGTCCACGAGCAAAGCCCCCGCAAGGACATGCCTTTCGTGGTTATCCACTGCGGAGGCATTCCCGAAACCCTCATGGAAAGCGAGCTTTTCGGGCACATGAAGGGCTCCTTCACCGGGGCAACCCAGGACAAGAAGGGGCTCTTCGAGGCTGGGGAGGGGGGCACGGTTTTCCTGGACGAAGTGGGAGAGCTTTCCGTGGCCATCCAGGTGAAGCTTTTGCGGGTGATCCAGGAGCGCAACTTCAAGCCGGTAGGAGGCACCCGTGACATCCACGTGGACATCCGCTTGGTTTCGGCCACCAACAAGAACCTGGAAAAGGAAATCATTGCCGGCCGGTTCCGGGAGGACCTCTTCTACCGGCTGAACGTCATCGAACTCAGGGTTCCGCCCCTCCGGGATCGCAAGGAGGACCTCCGGCCCCTGGCCCAGCATTTCCTGGAGAAGTACTCCCGGGAGATGGGCAAAAGCATCAACAAGCTGTCTTCCTACGCCATTGACCTTCTCCAGCGCTACGACTTCCCGGGCAACATCCGGGAGTTGGAAAACATGATCGAGCGTTCCGTGGCCCTTTCCACCACCAACATCATCCTTCCGGACAGCCTGACCCTTTCCTCTTACAAGAAGAGAAAGATGGAGGAGGACGACAAGTCCTGGGAACAGCTTGTCACGGTTCCCGGCTCCGGCATCGACCTGGACGCCGTCCTGGCCGATGTGGAGCGGGTGTGCCTGGAAAAGGCCATGGAAAGGGCGGGACAGGTAAAGCACAAGGCGGCCAAGCTCCTGGGCATCAGCATGGACTCCTTCCGGTACCGCTTTGACAAGTACCATGAGGGCGGCGAGGTCAAGTGAAAATCACGTTCGCCCGGTGAAAATCCCCGCCTTGGCAAGATGGAAGGGGTTGCGCCGATGTCCGTGGATCGGGCGACAACAGGAGCCGTCATCCATTTTAATGCTATGAAATCAAATAGTTGTTATAAATAGCCCCGAGTTGATTTCTGGATGGCATGCAAAATGCAGTTTCAATATTCAACCTGAATTTGCCTTTGGATTGTTTTCCCAGGCCGACATCACAGGGGTGATGCCAAGGAGGTATGGCCGCGAGTTCTTGCAGGCGGCAGGAAGTCTTCGTCAAAACCTTTTTTTCCCAACACGATCCCCGAAAAGGAGGACAGCATGCTGCAGAAAATGAGGAATCAAAAAGGCTTCACGCTGATCGAGCTCATGATCGTCATCGCGATCATCGGCATCCTGGCTGCCATCGCCATTCCGAACTTCATCTCCTACCGCCAGCGGGGCTACAACGCCGCGGCCAA